>CABUZF010000018.1 GCA_902495985.1 uncultured Collinsella sp. | reverse complement strand
TGTGCGCTCCACATCCATAATCCGACAAATAGGCCCAATGCATGCACATTAGAACCGTATATAGTCGAAAGTATACCCCGAGCGAGCGCAAACGACCGAATTCGGGCCATCTTAACGCCCCGAGCGGACAAGGATATAGCCTAATCTCCATATCGGACTAAAATCATGGCAGCAAACTACCTTCTTATGCGAGGACTCTATGACGGCAAGCGACGCGACCGCGACAATTAAAAAGGGAAGTTCGGAGCCCAGTTTCGATAAAACGGCTCAGCGCATCCTCAACCTTTTCTTTGTGCTCAACAGCTCCCCCGAACCGCTGACGACCGAGCAGATTGTCTTGGATTCTGACCTAGGATATGGCTCGGGCAACATCGACTCGGATAAGCGCAAGTTTCGGCGCGATCGTGACAAACTGCTCGAGCGTGGCATCTTAATCAAGGAGGTTCGCCCCGCCGGTGCGCAGGAGACCGAGGAAAGCTCGTGGACAATCGACCGCGAGCACACGTTTGCTGCAGGCGGCCTCATCACCGCAGACGACGCCGACATCCTACTCAACGCCATCGACCAGACGCTAGCGGCCGGCTCTTCCACCTTTGCCGCGCCGCTTGCCGATATTCGCTCCAAAATTGCCTACCTCACCGGCATGTCGGCGGTGGACGAAGTACCGATCCGCCGCTCTCCCACCGTCGATGCGGTATGGAGCGCCTTTGCCGAGCGATGCGCGCTGCGATTTTTATATCAGAACGGACGCGGCGAGCAGAAAGAACGTACCGTCTGTGTCTACGGCATGTTCGAACGCGAGGGCGTGGCGTACTTCTGCGGCCTCGACAATGTCACCGACGACATCAGGACATTCCGCTGCGACCGTATCGTTCGCGCTTGGCGTCCTTCGAAGGCCTACGCCATCCCTGCGGACTTCAATCTCAACGACTATCTGTTCTTTGAATTCGATTTCGCCGACCGACCGCCCGTTGCAGCCACGTTCTCGTTCGCCCCTCAGACGCAGATCGATATGATCAACGGCCTCACGCGCGGGCGAGGTGAGCTCGCACACACCGATGCGGGATGGATCTGGACCGTTGACGTGCGCGACCTTGAAGCCGCCGCCTCATTTTGCATGGCCCACGCCATGGACGGCATGAGGCCCATGGCCCCCAAATCGCTCAAGCAGGCGTGGAACCACCTCATTGAAAGGACGGTGCACGAGCATGCCCGTGCGTAAACTCACCAGCGAGCAGAGACTCTCGCGCGCCATCGACATCATGGAGGCCCTCTACGCCGCCGGCGAGAGCGGCATGACACGAACCGAAATTTGCGGCCGCTTTGACATCACGGGAGTATCGCTCGACGAGATTCTCGAGATCGTCTCGACGCTCGCGGACCGAGAATCGGGCGCGCGCATCATCTGCGAATGCCGCGGCGAGCGCGTGGCCCTCACTGGTGACGCCGGGCGCGTGCTACCGTTGCGCCTGAGTGCCGCCGAGGGCGCCGTGCTCAACCATGAACTTGAATCGTTGGAGATCGAGCCGCAGACGGCAGCTCGGATTCGACATGCCCTTCTGCCCGAAGAGCTCGGCTATAACCAACGCGTCTTTGACACCGTCAACCACGGGTCGCACTGGCAGCAGCTGAGCTGCGCCATTCAGGACGGCGTTCGCTGTCGCATCTCGTATCGCTCGATGGACGATGCACGGCCACGCGAGCGTCTGGTCGACCCCTTGCGCATTACGGCAAACGGCGACCAAACATACCTGATTGCCTGGGACATCACAGTCGATGAGCAGCGCACCTATCGCATGGATAAAATCGAGGGACTCGCCTTGACGGAAGACTCCGTCGTGCCTCACGCACCGGACGTTGCATCCCTCCGCGATTCCCTTGCCCGGACACAGCGTAGCGCAAAGCTCTTGATGCCATTCGATATGGCGGAGCATCTGGACTGGGCCGGCATCACTCTAATCGAGCACAGCGGGGCAGACATGGCAACGGTAACCGTGCATTACGGCTCTGAGCGTTGGCTACTGAGCCAGGTAATCACAGCGGGCGGAGCCATCCGCATCTTGGATGACCCCGCCCTGTCAAAGCGCCTGTGCGATATGGCAAAAACCCTCGTCTGTCCGCTTTAGCGCCGCCGCTCGTGGCGTGCGCGCCACAGTTGCAGATAGTGACCGATCTGCGCCGATTCGATGCGCTGGTAGGAGCTCGTGGGCAGCGACGTTAAGAACTTCTTTCCGTAGCCCTTCGTCACCAGGCGCGGGTCGGCCAGAATCAGCACGCCGCAATCGGTCGACGAGCGGATAAGGCGGCCGGCCGCCTGCTTGACCTCGAGCACCGCCTCGGGCAGCGAATAGCGCGCCCAAGCGCGGTCTTCGCGCAGGTTGCGCTCGCACGAGAGCGGGTCCGTGGGACTCGAGAACGGCAGCTTGGGAATGATGACGCAGCGCAGCGTCTCGCCGCTGGCGTCGAACCCCTCCCAGAAGGCCTTAAGCGCAAAAAGCGATGAAGTCGGCTCGTTGATAAACCGATCGCGCAGGCGACGAGGAGATGAGTTGCGCTGCTGGCAGTTGAGCTCCAGACCCGCACGGGCCATCTTGGGCTCAACGCGGGCGTACAGGTCTTCCATGTCGCGCCGATTGGTGAACAGTGTGAGCACCGATCCGCCCATGGCAAGATGGGCGTCGACCAGCACGCGCTCGAGCGCCGTAAGATAGCTCTCGCGATCGCGCGGATCGGGGATATCGCCCGCAACGACTACAGCCATGTTCGAATCGAAGTCGTAGCTCGAGTCCAAGTGCAGCGATGAGGATGTTGAAGCACCGATGCGATCGAGGCCGATCGCGTGGTTAAAGTGTTCGAAGCTTTTGGACACCGTCATGGTCGCCGAGGCAAAGATAGCCGTGTGAACCTCGGGCAGCCACTCGGTTGCCAAGGCCTCGCCAATGTCGATGCGCTCTGCGGTCATTGACTCTCCGCCGGCACGCAGCCTGCGATTGACCTGCAGCGAATACACGTAGTGTTCATCGGTGCCATCAATGATGAGTTTGAGGTTCTCGGCCAGCTCGTGCAGGCGGCGCGAGATATCACCCAGGTCGACAACAACCTCGGGCTTGTCGGCGGCGACGGCTTGCACCAGCGCGTCGACGCTCTTGTCAGCCTGTTCCAATGCGTCGATGGCAGCGTAGGCCGACTGTAAGAAATCATGCCAGTCGTCAGATTCGCGCAGCTCGGGGCCAATCCATAGATTGGCATTGTCATAACCCCCACGGGCACGGCGACCGAGCTCGCGAACGCCATCGAACACGTCGGCGATTGCCATGCTCGCGCGCGCAACCGTCGACGTCGCCTTGGCAGTAAGGCCCAGATAGAGCGTAGAGCCCTCGGAGGTTGCCAAATCACGGGAAACCTGGCTTAGCGCGCCGGCGCTCGAGCCACCCAGGCGCTCAAACAGAACGCGTGATTCGTCCGCCGACACCACGCGCGCCCACTGACGGCGCGCCTCGCGCTCGATGGAATGGGCCTCGTCGATTACCCAATGACGAATCGGAGGTAAAATCCTGCCCTCGGCCGCGACATTGCGGAACAGCAGGGAATGGTTGGTGACCACCACATCGGCATGCGCCGCACGACGGCGAGCGCCGTGGACCAAACATTTATCAGGGAAAAACGGGCAGAGGCGACGAGCACACTCGCGCGAGGCCGTCGTAAAGTCGGGACGGTTGACGCTGCGCCACCGAATGCCGAGCGAGTCGAGGTCGCCATCGGCTGATTGGCAAACGTACGCCATAATGACCGCGACCGCCGTGAGCGTGTCCGCCGGATCGCGCTTGGTGGTAATCTCGACCTGGCCTCGGCTCATGCGCTCAAGCTTGCGCAGGCACGGATAGTGGTCATAGCCCTTGAGAGCGCAAAATGACAGACCACCGTCCAGTTGCTCGGCAAGTTTTGGCAGCTCATGGTACATGAGCTGGTCGGCAAGATTGTTCGATTTGGTCGCAATACCAACCGTGATGTTGTTACGGCGCGCTGCCTCGGCAAAAGGCACCAGGTAGGCCATCGATTTGCCGACGCCTGTGCCCGCCTCAATTACACGATGAGTGCCCGTGACCAGCGCATCGCGGACCTCGAGCGCCATCGCGATCTGCTCATCACGCGGCTCGTAGGTGGGATACATGCGATTGACCAGGCCACCTGGCGCATAGTCTGCCTCAATCTCCTCACGACTCGGCATCTTGAGGACCGGCAGTTCGTCGGCGTCCACCCGATCGTCGGCGCGATCGGCCTTGAGAACGTTAGCACGAGCGGCGCTGAGAGAGAAGATAGAACCAGGGTTCTGCCCTGCCAAGAATGAGAAGATAGGACGATAGGACCAAGGCACATCCGGATGCATGTCGGCTAGGCGCGCCATAAGGCCCTGAGGCAAGTCGGTGAGCGCCACGAGCAACACGCGCCATACGCCACACAGGGCGTCGACGTCGGCATTGGCACGGTGTGATACCGAGTCACAGCCAAACAGATCGGCCATAAAAGACAGCTTGTGCGAGGCCAGGCGCGGAAGCGCGATGCGCGACAGCGCCAGCGAATCGATCCAGATATCGCTCACGTTGACGCCGCCTTTGACCGACTCGATAAACGAGCGGTCGAACGTGGCGTTATGTGCGATCACCGGGCAACCACCGACAAAATCGGCGAGAGCGGCGACGGCCTCAACGGCCGACGGGGCATCTGCCACATCGGCATTTGTAATGCTCGTGAGCTCGGTAATCTCGGCAGGAATTAGCTGCTTGGGATGTACGAAGGTATCGAAGCGGTCGACGATCTCGCGGCCCGAAAGACGGGCCGCCGAGATCTCGATCAGCTCGTTGTCCTGCACCGAAAGACCTGTGGTCTCGGTATCGAGGACAATCACATCTTCCTCGATAAGGCCGAAGGACTGCGTTTTGGCGCGTTCGGCAAGCGTGGCATAGGAGTCGATGACAAACTGCGGCGTTCCTGACGAAACCGCGTCCTCGATTAGCATGCAATGCCCGCTCGACGAAGACCCATACGGATCAGGCTGTCACAGACCTGCGGGAACGTCATGTCGTCGGTGTGGCGGATCTCATCCGGATACAGCGACGTATCGGTCATGCCGGGAATGGTATTGGTCTCGAGGATAACGGGGCCGTCCTCGCTCACGATAAAATCGCTGCGCGAGATGCCCAGGCAACCGAGGGCCTTGTGAGCGGCACAGGCAAGCTCCTGGGCACGAGCATAGTTCTCGGGTGAAATCTGCGCCGGAATACGATGGATGTCCGTAGGGTCGACATATTTCACGTCCAGATCGTAGAACTCACAGTCCTCGGGCTTGCGAATCTCGACAATCGGCAGGGCGCGGACGTCGTCCTCGCCGTACACGCCGACGGTGATCTCGGTACCCTCGATGCACTTCTCGACCAGCACTTTGTCGCCGTACTCAAACGCCTTGGCAATTGCCGCGGGCAGCTCGGAGGGCTCATGGACCAGGGAAATGCCATAGCTGGAACCGTTTACGGCCGGCTTCACAAAGCAGCGCTCGCCACAAACCTCGACGATATGATCGATATCGACTTCATCGCCCACTTCGAGCGCCAGGCCGGGGGCAATGGGAATGCCCGCCTTAGCGTATAGGAGCTTCGAGACCTCCTTGTCGGCACCGCAGGCGCTCGCGAGCACACCCGACGCCGTGTAGGGGATACCCAGGGTCTCCATGGCACCCTGCATGGCACCATCCTCGCCGCCGGCACCGTGCATGGCGATAAACGCCACATCGAAACCGCCAGTCGCCATGGTTACCATAAAGTCATCAGCGGCCGTGTCGAGCAGCTCCACCGAGGTGTAGCCGGCCTCCTTCAAGGCCACCACGACGTTCTTTCCCGAATTGAGCGAGATCTCGCGCTCGGCGGAATGACCGCCCGCCAAGACCGCTACGTGCATGTTCTCTAGGCTTTTACCCGGCATGGGCAGACTCCTCCTCTATAATTTCTGCAGCTGATACCATATTGTAGCGATACCCTCTACGTTTCCCCAAAATCGAAAGGCTTCCATGAATCCCAGGACTAAATCTCAGGACATTCGCGACTTGAGCCAAAACGATATTCGCGAGCTCGTGGCAGAACTTGGCCAGCCCGCCTTCCGCGCGAAACAGCTCATCGAATGGGTCTTTGAGAAGAACGTTTGTTCGTTTGACGATATGACCAACCTTCCCAAGGCCTTCCGCGAGCAGCTTAAAGAGGCTTTTGCCTTTGACACGCCGACGGAGCTTATCAAGCAGGTTTCCAAAGACGGCTCGCGCAAGTATCTGCTCGAGTACCACGACGGCATTTCCGTCGAGACTGTCGGTATGCCTCGTCGCAATAAACTCTCCGTCTGTGTTTCTACTCAGGCTGGCTGTGGCATGGGCTGTGCTTTTTGCGCTACCGGTCTCAACGGCCTCAAGCGCTCTCTGACCGCTCAAGAGATCGTCGACCAGGTGTTGCATGTCTCGAATGATTTTGGCGAACGTGCAACAAGCGTTGTCTTCATGGGCCAGGGCGAGCCGTTTGCCAACTACGATGAGGTTCTCAAGGCGCTGCGAATCCTCAACGACCCCGATGGCATTGGTATCGGTGCTCGTCACCTCACCGTCTCCACCAGCGGCGTTATTCCCGGTATTCGCAAATTTGCCGATATCCCCGAGCAGTTCACGCTTGCCGTTTCTCTGCATTCCGCCATTCAGTCGACGCGCAATAAGCTCATGCCCGGTGTTAAGAAGTACACGCTGCTTCGCCTTCACGAGGCGCTTCAGCTCTACACCGAGAAGACTGGCCGCCGCCCGACCTATGAGTATGCCATGATCGAAGGCGTTAACGATACGAATCCCGAGATGCAGGCGCTCTGCGACTTCTGCGAGGGAACGCTGTGCCACGTTAACCTGATTCAGCTTAACGACATCGAGGGCAGCCCGCTCAAGCCGTCGCCGATTCATAAGGTTGAGGATCTTCAGCGTCGTCTTGAGTCCCGTGGCATCGAGACCACGATTCGGAACTCCCGTGGTAACGATATTGACGCCGCTTGCGGACAACTGAAGCAGCGCTTCAAAGTTCAGAAGAACGCATAGGGGAGTCGCACCCCAAAACGTTTCATGTGAAACATCGAACGACCCCGGTTACAGAATATGCAACCGGGGTCGTTTCATTTATTGACCTTTATTTTGAATCAGCTGCTACCTGTCCCATTTTTTACGGCCAAAATAAGGGGTCCTTGTCTCGTGAACCGGACAAGGACCCCTCAATATATGCTGAGTAATTGTTAGGTACCTAATAGCCTACATTTTCCCATTGGTTGCTAACCCAACCTTGATTAATCTTGGGATTCTTCGTTACCTGAGCAGTACGCATGGCAACATCTTCCGTCATAACATCCATTTTCTTTTTGGAAGTATCGACGATATCTTGCGCGCCACGAAGCAAACGACCTCGAAGTTCATCGTCTGTCGCGATCTTATAGCCAGCAAAGGTACCAGCCGCGACAGTCGTCACCAATGCAATCGCTGTTAAAATCTTATTACTCATCTTGGCCTCCTTGATCGAACTGAATCATTTCGCCAAGAATACGAGAGAGCTCTTCCTCGTCTTTAAACTCAATCTCAATCTTATTCTTTCCACGCGAGCTCTTCACACGCACGTTGGTATTAAAAAACTGACGAAGCACACGGGCAGCCTTTTTAAAAGACTGAGGCGTTGCAGGCCTCGGAGTCTTAGGTGTCTCTCCGGCAGAAAACAACGGAGCAAGATTTTCTGTCGCTCTTACGGAAAGACCCTCTGCAACAACTTTCTCTGCAAGTCGAATTCGAGCATCCTCATAGGGAACCGCAAGAATTGCACGTGCATGACCAGCAGTAAGTTTGCCCTCAAAAATCATCTGCTGAACTACTTCGGGGAGATCGAGAAGACGCAGCGAGTTTGTAATTGCAGAGCGTGACTTGCTTACCGCCTTCGACAATGCCTCCTGGGTCATACCGCTGGCGTCGATGAGCTGGCGATAACCCTTAGCCTCTTCGACGGGATTCAGATCAGAACGCTGAAGGTTTTCGATAAGAGCAAGAGCCAGCATCTCTTCATCATTAACATCTTTAATGATGACAGGCAGCTCCTCAAGACCAGCAAGCTTTGACGCCTGATAACGACGCTCACCAGCGATGATCTCATAGCCGTTTCCATGCTTGCGAACCAAAAGCGGCTGCAAGACGCCATGTTCTTGGATTGACTCGCTCAACTCACGAAGTTCAGTTTCGTTAAAGTGAATTCGCGGCTGATTAGGGTTGGGAACGATATCCTCAATAGGTAGTTTTGTTTCAGATGCGACATTTGAACCCGATACAGCCGAACCACCGGTCTCATACTCGGCCTCTGAGACCAAAGCATTGAGTCCACGTCCCAATCCGCCACGTTTCTTTACACTAGGCACGCTTGATCACCTCTTTTGCAAGGTTCATATATGCTTTTGCACCCTTATTTTGAGGTGCATAGGTAATTACCGGTTCTCCAAAAGACGGAGCTTCGGAGATTTTAACCGTACGGGGTATCAACGTCTTAAACGCCTTATCACCAAAGTACGATTGAACCTCCTCAACAACCTGATTCGATAGAGAAGTACGCGAGTCATACATGGTCATAAGCACACCGTAGGTGTCTAAGCCCTTGTTCAGACGAGATTTGACCATCTTCATTGACTCAAGCAGCTTCGTAACGCCCTCGAGTGCGTAATACTCGCACTGGATCGGAATCAAAACGCTGTCTGCTGCGGTCAAAGCGTTGATAGTAAGCAGTCCGAGCGAAGGAGGGCAGTCAATGAAAATAAAATCGAACTCGTCCTGAATCGGCTCAAGCAAATCTTTGAGGCGGGTTTCACGAGCAATTGCGCTTACGAGCTCAATTTCGGCGCCTGCAAGCTGAATTGTAGCCGGAATTACGAATACCTTTTTGCAATTTGTATCAAGAACCAGCGATTCTGCCGGCACATCATTCAACAACGCATCATAGATGCAGTGATCAAGGTCTTCTTTTTCAATTCCGAATCCACTGGTGCTATTTCCTTGCGGATCAAAATCGACAATCAGTGTCTTACGACCCTGCTCACCCAGTGCTGCTGCAAGGTTTACAGCCGTCGTTGACTTACCGACGCCGCCTTTTTGATTGATGATTGCAATGATACGCGTGTCTTTTGCGCTCTTAGAACGCTTAACGTCGCGAAATCCCACGGTCCCTCCTGGTGTGTATTAAAGCTGTCAAACGGAGGATGTTTCACGTGAAACATTCCGATTCGATATCAACCGCCCTGTTTCACGTGAAACACTGCAAGTTGTTAGTATCCATTATGTTTCACGTGAAACATCTAGGCAAGCGGATTCTTCTTTGCCACGCCATTTGCACGAGGCAATGAGACGGATGCTGGATGACTCTTCTTAAGAACAATGAACTCCCTGTGACCCAAGCCTTCAGGCAAATCAATTGCGTCATTCAGAAGCAAAGTGAAGCCGCAAATCTTAGCTGCTGACATGCCGGAAGCAAGCTCCTCAACCGAAGGATTGCCCTTGGTTATAACAAATAGCCCTCCATCCTTCAGATACGGAGCCGCATACTCAACAAGAATCGGTAGAGGGGCCAGTGCGCGGGCGGTTACAACAGAGAACTGCTTCTTATGGCTTCGAGCATATTCTTCAAGACGATCATGAACCGCATGAGCATGTTTCAATCCAAGAGCATGGACAAAGGAATTGACTGCATCAACCTTCTTACCAACAGAGTCAATATAAGTAGCTTTACGATGCGTGGTTATGGTTAATGGAATACCAGGGAAGCCCGCACCTGTTCCCATATCGAGCAAAGCTCCCTCAGGAGCCTTGTTGATATAGGGGAGCAAAACAAGTGAGTCGAGGATATGCAGTACTGCAGCATCTTCTACGTTAAGAATACGGGTGAGATTGGTTGTCTTATTTGTTTCTAGAACCAAATCCAAATGCTGAATACATTTCCTCAGCTCAACATCAGTTACGCTCAAGGAATACTCTTTGCAATAGGAAGTTAGACGACTCAACATCTCGTCAGCCTGCTGATCAGTAAGTACTAACAACGAAAGCTCCTTTCTGACAAAAATCAGTGTATTGAGAACTTTTGACAAAAAAAGGGGACGTGGAAACCACGTCCCCTTAGCATAAGCTCGAGAAGATTATCGAGCAACAATCACCACATAGCGATCAGGGTCAGAACCCTCAGAATGAGTATCGACGGCATCATTGCTACGAAGTGCAATGTGAACCAGTCGACGCTCGTAGGCATTCATGGGCGGAAGCGAAACACTCTTATGAGTGCGGATGGCACGCTCGGCAGCAGACTGAGCCATGGAAGCAACCTTGTCCTGACGGCGACTCTTGTATCCCTCTACGTCCACTACAACCGGATACCTAAAGCCAAGTTTGCGGCTCACCAGCAAAGAGAACATAACCTGAAGGGCATCAAGGGTGCGACCATGACGGCCAATGAGAACAGCAAGGTCGGGAGCCGTTACATCCAAAATCAGCTCACCCTCGTCGCCCTCATACTCATCGATAGGAGAGTTGGCGGCATCGAAGTGCGAAAGGATGGAACGCAGGATGGAAATCGCAACATCGGCAATGGTGTCGAGCTCCTCATCGGTCAGCTCTTCACCAGCCTTGTAGCGCTGTGCAATCTCGGGATAATCGCCCGCGACCTGCGGGGCAACCTCCTCAAGCATATCCTCGATGATCTCTTCAGACATAACGTACTCCAAAAGTTAGGTACCTAAATAAGATTGATATCCCACTACTTCTTCTTGTGCGGGCGCGGCTTCTTCTCTCGACGAGTGACCTCAACCTGCAGCGGAGCGTTCTTAAGACGCTCCTCCTCATCGGCCTTCGCCTTATCGATGACCTTCTGCGTCACAAAAATCTGCTGGATAACCTGCCAAGCAGACGAGACGTCGTAGTACAGCAGAACACCAACGGGAAGGCTCCAGCCCATCCAAAGCATCATGACCGTCATGACAACGGCCATCATACGCATGCTCTGAGCCTGCTGGCCGGTCTGGTTGCGCGACATATAGAGCTGCGGAATCAGGGTCAGGACGGCGAACAGGATCAGGCAAACCAGCGCAGGCAGTGCAACCATAAAGCCATCGGCAAAGGAAGCGCTCGGCGTGGTGGTCAGGTCGGGCAGGATGTTGAAGAACGAGAACGTGCCGTCGTTAAAGTACTGCGGCAGGTTGCGCAGCAATGTAAACAGGGCGAACAGGATAGGCATCTGAATCAGCAGCGGCAGACAGCCAGCCATGGGGTTGAACTTGTTCTCGCTGTAGAACTTCTGCATCTCCTCGGCCTGACGCTGGGGATCGTCGGCATAGCGCTCCTGGATCTCGAGCATCTTGGGCTGCAGCACCTGCATGCGAGCCGTCGACTTGGTCGACTTGAGCATGAGCGGCGTCAGCAGCAGACGGATGATGACCACCAGGATGATGATGGACAGGCCCCAGTCGACCGCAAAGGTCTGGATGAGCTTGAGCAGCTCGAAAAGGATGTTAACGATCCAATCCCACATGTAAGTTTTCCTCCGATAGCGAGTGCCCGCTAGGGCACAGGGTCATAACCGCCGACGTGCAGGGGATTGCAGCGAACGATGCGCCTCACGGCAAGCCAGCAGCCTCTCAAAACACCGTGCTTCTCAATCGCCTGGACGGCGTATTGCGAGCACGTTGGGTAATAAATGCAGGCGTCAGGCAATAAGGGCGAAATAACCTGTTGATATATGCGAATAGGAGCGATGGCAACACGTCGCAAAACGTGATTGCTCATCGCTCCTCCCCGGCAACGCCGGCGCGCTTCATAAGCGAACGCAACGCCTTGTCCATCTCCTGCGGCGAGGAAACCCTCGTCTTGGGAGTTGCAAACAAGATGATGTCATAACCCGCAACGGGAAATCCGCAGCTGCGGGCGGTCTCGCGCACCACACGCTTAGATCGGTTGCGCACGACGGCACAACCGAGTCGCTTAGCACCAACGAAGGCGACCCTTCCGGAGTCGCCTTCGCCAACCGATTCACATATGGTCATTCGAATCAGAGGGTGATTGAAACGACGCCCCTGACTGAACACATGCTCGAAATCTTGCCGAGACTTAATAGTCTTCATGCGAGATGTGTGTATCGCTGCTAGACAGTGAGACGCTTGCGGCCCTTGGCACGACGACGGGCGAGCACGGCACGACCACCCTTAGTGGCCATACGGGCACGGAAGCCATGGGTCTTGGCACGCTTACGCTTATTAGGCTGATACGTACGCTTCATCTTAAGTTCCTCCTGCTGCATTTCGAGTGTCCGCGGGGACGCGGACGCAGATATAGACACGTGAGCTTGAAGATTGTAGGGAAATCAATGTTCAAATGTCAAGAAATCAAAGGTAAAAGGTTGCGTAGTTCACACGGTTCCCCCATAAGCCCAACTGAAATTTGCAGGGTACGGCAACTTTTCACGATATTTCACCAAGTTTTCAACAGGTCATGTTGGCAATGTTGAGAACTTTTCGCCCGTTTTCCAAAGTTTTCAACAGGTTTTGAAAAGTTGTCGAAAGATGAGAAACATTGCACGGTGAGCTACTATTTGTTCGAAACCTTATGAAAGATTGCGAGCAGCATGTCTGACGACTTTTACACCATGGTCGATTCCGGAGACCCGGCACCTGACAACGAGCACATCACCGGCGTGCGCGAAAAGCGCGTCCAGGAAGAGCAGGCCGCTGCGAAAGCGCAGGGTGCCATGTATGCGGCACGCATCGCGGTCTATGACGACATGTTGTCGACGCCGCGCGTCATCGTCATCGAACCGAAGGACGTGCGCACCTATCTGGAAGAGACAACCAACACCGTCTACCAGTGCATGA
>CABUZF010000017.1 GCA_902495985.1 uncultured Collinsella sp. | reverse complement strand
CGGGCGCCCCGGGGACTACGTTGACGCTGCTTGTCTCGCCCGGGTGCCGTCGGGCCAGGGATGGGCGTCTTCACTGATAATTGCTTTGTTGGAAGAGCTGCTTTTATTGCGGCTCTTTCTTTGGTTTTGGGTATATTTGTTCTTGTTGAATTGTTATTGCGGATGGGCTGGGTACTTGGCTTTCCGCTGTTGTTTGTAGCCGTCTCGGCTTTGGTTGAGGGGAGACGTTCTTTATGCGTATTGTGTTTATGGGTACGCCTGATTTTGCTGTGCCTTCGCTGACTTCGCTTGTTGAGGCTGGGAACGAGATTGCGCTTGTTATTACGCGTCCCGATGCTGTTCGTGGGCGTGGTAAGAAGCTGGAGCCGTCTCCTGTTAAGGCCAAGGCGCTTGAGCTTGGCCTGCCGGTTGTTGAGGCTAATCGTATGACGCCTGAGGTTGTTGAGGCGCTCCAGGCTGTGCAGGCTGATATTTTCTGTGTGGCTGCTTATGGCTGCATTTTGCCTGATGAGGTGCTGCATATGGCGCCGCTCGGTATCGTGAACGTTCATGCGTCCTTGCTGCCTCGTTGGCGTGGCGCTGCTCCCATTCAGCGTGCCATTCTTGCTGGTGATGAGGTTGCTGGCGTTTCCATTATGCGCATTGGACATGGCGTGGATACGGGCGCTTATTGTGCCCAGGCCTCTACGTCGGTTGCCGGTAAGCATGCCGATGCGCTCACGATGGAGCTTGGTGAGCTTGGCGGTAAGTTGCTTGCCGATACGCTTCCCTCGCTTGCCGATGGCTCGGCTGTTTGGACTGAGCAGGATGAGTCGCTCGTCACTCATGCTGCCAAGATTTCCAAGCAGGAGATGCGTCTGGATCCGCAGATGGCGGCTCTCGATTGCGTGCGTCATGTGCTCGCTTCGTCCGACACCGCGCCCGCTCGTTGTGTGATCGCTGGCAAGACGGTTCGCGTGCTCGATGCCGCGCCGGCTGATGTGTCGCTTGGCGAGGGTACTGTTGCCGTCAAGAGCAAGCGTGTTTACCTGGGCCTTTCCGATGGCGCGGTTGAACTGCTTGAGGTTAAGCCCGATGGCAAGCGTGCCATGACTGCTTCTGCCTGGGCTGCCGGCCTGCAGGGTGCCGATCTGACGTGGGGTGTTTTGTCATGAGCAAGCTTTCTCCCGCGCGCAAGCTTGCGCTCGATGTGTTGATGGAGGCCGATCGCCGCGGTATGTATGCGCGCGACGTGCTCTCGTCCCGCGCTTCCGCCAAGGCCATTGACCAGCGCGATTCCGCTTTTGCCGCTCGTTTGGCGCTCGGTGTTGCCGCCACGCAGGGTATTTTGGATGAGTTGCTCGATCAGTTTTTGGATAAGCCCAAAAAGGTCGCGCCGCGCGTTCGCATGGCGCTTCGCATCTCGGCCTTCGAGATGCTCTATCTGCATACGCCGGGCCGCGTTGCCGTGAGCCAGGGTGTTGAGCTGGTGCGCAGCGGTGCTAAGTCTGCCGCGGGCCTGGCTAACGCGGTGCTGCACAAGGTTGCGGACAACGTGGAGGATTTTGCCACGGCATCTGACGTGGATGAGTCCGAGCGCCGTTTGGTTCGCCTTTCGCGTTTGATGGGTCTTCCTCGTTGGCTGTGCGCTCGTATTATGGCCTCGTTCGATACGCCCGAGGGCGCGCTCAACTTTGCCGGTAATCTGGCCCCCGCGCCGCTTGCACTGCACGAGAATGCGTTTGCGACCAAGGCCGACCCGTATATCTCGCAGCTCGTTGCGCCTGTCTTCCCGGGCTGCCATGCTCCGGTCGATGCGCAGGTCACGGTTGCATCGGGCGTGTTTGAGCGTGCTGCCGCGGTTGCCTCGGACCTCAACGCTCAGCTTATCGCTACTGCCGCTACACGTCCCGGTCGTTGCCTGGAGATTGGAGCCGGTCGCGGCACCAAGACCTATGTGATGATGTGCCAGGCCAAGCGTGCCGGGTACGAGCGTCAGCATACCGCGCTCGATCTGCACGATCGCAAGTGCGATCAGAATCTCGCACGCCTGCATAAGGCGGGTATAACGGGTGTTCGTACGGTGTCGGGCGATGCCTGCGAGCTCAATGAGGTGCTCACGTCCTTTGACGCGATGCTCGGCGAGCCCGCCCTGTTCGACACGGTGTTTATCGATGCGCCGTGCTCTGGCACCGGCACCATGCGCCGTCATCCCGAGATACCGTGGCGTCTGACCGAGAACGACGTTACGACTGAGCTGCCCAAGCTACAGCTGACGATGCTCAAGGAAGCAGCCGCGCGCGTTGCTGCCGGCGGTGAGCTTATCTATGCCACCTGCTCGGTTTTTGATGAAGAGAACACGCAGGTCGTGGATGCCTTCCTGGCCTCTTCCGAGGGCGCCGGCTTTATCGTGGCACCGCTCTCCGAAGCCCAGATTCTGCAGCTCCCCGAGTACGACCACGCCAAGAGCCTCGTCACTCTCCGCCAAAACCCTCGAGGCCTCTTCCAAAGTGTCCCCGTAAACGCCGACTCCTACGACGGTCACTTCTGCGCCCGCCTGGTCCACAAGTAACTACTAAGTTGCGGTGAAATAGGGATTGAATAGCGGCATCTACCCGCCAAATAGTCCTTATTTCACCGCAACTCAGAAGGTCGTGCGAGTGGAGATCGCAATAGCGGTAAAGAATGGAAGGATAGCCCTGTCTCAAACTTGCTGTTATCAAAAGTAGGGCGGATTACGGGGCTAGATTGGTGATGCCCGACCACATCAAAAATGGTCTAAATAAAACCGCAGGTAGATGGCTTGTTGAAATTTGCAAATTACCGGAATGGATAGAGGCTGTCAATTCAGCCCCGTAATCCGGCAGAGTTTTGAAATGTTACAAACTTAGCATCAGCCTGAAATCCGATCTAAAGAAAAGTTACGGTGAAATGGTTCCTGTTTGGCCGTTGGATGGGCTGATTCAGGAACTATTTCACCGCAACTCATAAGGAAACCTGGGTGGCGGGACCGTTTGTCTTTAGTGGTTATGTGGGCAGTTGGCGCAGCAGCCGCTTGTGGCGCTGGTACTGGAGCCGCCGCTTCGCTGGTCGGTGTTGTAGAAACCGCTGCCGTCGAACTTAATGCCGCTGGCCGAGAACGTCTTGGATGCCGGGGCGCCGCAGCTGGGGCATACGACCTCGGGCGTCTCGGACATGGGGTGCTCAACCTCAAACACGTTGCCGCAGCTCGTGCACTTGTAATCGTAGCGCGCCATAATACTTCCTTTTCAGCACAAAGCGGGCAGATCGCTCTGCCCGCAAAAATTCAAACAGCTGTAACTGTACCCTATATCATGGGTTTTATCACGCTTCGCCCCAGAATCTATTGGTGTTGCGCAGGAGCTTCGCAGTTTTCTCCTCGGCTGCCGCAACGTCGGCCTCGTCAGCCTGCCATGTCCAGTTGCCTGTGGCTACACCCGGCACGTTCATACGTGCATCGTCGCCCAGTCCCAGCACGTCCTGCAGCGGCATCATCACGAGCGGTGCATCGCTTGCCAGGGCATTGCCCATGAGCTCGCTTGCCAATGTAATGCCGCTCGGCTCATCGCCGCCTGCAAAGGAGCGCGTGCACCAGCCGGCAAGTGTCGAGGTGTCGTGCGTCGAGGTGTACAGGATCTTTCCCGGTGTGGGGTGAATTCCGCAACGAACGTCGTAGTCGCTAAACTCCAGCACGTCCATGCCGGGGAAGCCGCAGGTCGAAGCCATGGCGCGAACGCCGGGCGTCAGATAGCCCAGATCCTCGGCGATAAAGTTGAGCGGACCCAGCTCGTCATAGGCGGTCTGGAACAGGTCCTTGCCCGGGCCTGCCAGCCAGCGGCCGTCGGCACAGGCCTTACCGGCGGGAATGCTAAAGTAGCTGTGGAAGCCCAGGAAGTGGTCCAGGCGCACGCGGTCGTAGAGCGAAAACGCACGACGCAGGCGGTCCATCCACCAGCGATAGCCGTTCTCCTTCATGCGATCCCATCGGAAGGTGGGGTTGCCCCACACCTGGCCCTCGGGCGCAAAGTTGTCGGGCGGCGCGCCCGAAATCTCAATCGCCTTGCCGGTATCGGACAGCCAGAAGTTCTCGGGCTCGCTCCACGCGTCGGCCGAATCGTCCGAGACATACATCGGGATATCGCCGATGACCTCGATGCCCTTCTTGTGCGCATAGTTCATGAGCTCGCACCAGGCAAGGTCAAAGCGATACTGCATGTACGCCTGCAGCTCGGCCTCGTCGTGGAAGCGCTTGTCATCGATCAGATACTCGTTGTAGCGCGCGACATCTGCCGGCCAATCGTGGCGCGACTCGCCCTCAAAGTACTTCTTAACGGCCATGTAGACGCAGTACTTCTCGAGCCAGTCGGCGTTGCGATGCTTAAACGCCGTGTACAGCGGGTCGGCATCCTCACCGCCGTGGGCCTTCCATGCAGCAAAGTCGGCGGCCAGCTCCTCGTGGCTCTCAGGCAGCAGGTCGATATTGCCTGCAAAGGCCGAGGGGCCGGCGTAGGGGGAGCGGAAGAAGTCCGTGGGGTTGACGGGCAGGACTTGCCAGTAGCGCATGCCCATAGCGGCCAGATGGTCGATAAAGCGACGCGTGGGCGCACCGATTGTGCCGGGCTTGCCGTCATCGGTCGGCACCGAGGTGATGTGGCACACAACGCCCGCGCCATGATCGAGCGGCTCCTGCAGGCGCTTCTCGGCATGGTGATAGATAATCGAAGAGCCCAGCGGGTACAGGTCGAGCGTGACGGTACTGTTGTGGATCTCGCACTCGTGACCGCTGATCACGTCGCTCGCGCATTCGCCGAGCGCCGGAATCGTCACGCGGTGCGAATTGCGCAGGCTGCGGTTGATGATAACCGTCGCGGCTTCGCCGTCATTGCCCGTGCGGGTGTAAGCCAAGACTTCGTCGTTGAGCGCAAAGGCCTTGATCTCGCCATCGACCATAAAGGGCAGCGCACGGCGCACGGCAGACGCGTTCTTAACGATGGCCAGTGTGTCGAAGTCGTGGAGTTGGTCTTTGGTCGGCAGGGTGCGGCGGTTGCCCGGATCGGTGAGGCCCTCCAGGCCGTACTCGTCGCCATAATAGATCGAGGGCACACCCGGGAAGGTCATCTGCATGAGCGTCGCCAGCCAAAAACGGCTCTTGGCCAGGCCCATCGAGTTATCGTCCAGGCGCCATTTGCTGCGCTCGCTCTCGGGCAGCTGCGACTCGTCGGGGCCACCGCCAAGCACCGAGATGATACGCGGACGGTCGTGGCTCGAAAGCAGATTGAGCGCGCAGGCCAGTGCCTCGCGCGGGTAGTTCTCGCGCAGGGTTTCGATATCCTCGGCTGCCTGGTAGGCGTTCTTGTAGCCCATCAAAAAGCCGATGACCATGTCGCGGAAGGGGTAGTCCATGGCGGAGTCGAGCTCCGAGCCCTGCAGATAGCGACGCAGGTGGCCATAGCTGATCTTGTTGGAGGCGTCTTCCCAGACTTCGCCGAGCAGCAGCGCGTCGGGCTTCTCGGCGAGCACGGCCTTTTTGATCTCGGCCAGGAAGTCGTCGGAAAGCTCGTCGGCCACATCGAGTCGCCAGCCATGGGCACCGGCGCGCAGCCATTTACGGATCACGCCGTCCTTGCCCAGGAGCCGCTCGCGCACCAGTTCGGAGCTCTCATTGATGGCGGGCATGTTGCCCACGCCCCACCAGCAGTCATACGAACCGTCCTCATGGAAGTAAAACGCATCGCGCCACGGTGAATCCTCGCTCTGCCAAGCGCCCACGCCGGGATAGTTGCCGTAGCGGTTGAAATAGATCGAATCGTCGCCCGTGTGGTTGAAGACGCCGTCCAGGATGATGGAGATGCCCAGCTTCTCGGCTGCCTGGCACAGCTCGGTAAAGTCCTGCTCGGAGCCCAGGATCGGGTCGATCTTGGTGTAGTCGGCCGTGTCGTAGCGGTGGTTACTCGCGGCCTCAAAGATTGGGTTGAGGTAGATGGCCGTAAAGCCTAGCTCGGCAATGCGGGGCAGGTCATTTTGGATACCCTTGAGCGAGCCGCCGTAAAAATCCCAGGTCTTGATGGAGCCGTCTTCGGCACGCTCGTACTCGGGCGGTTCGTTCCAGTCTTCGACCATGCGGCGCTGGATTCCTTTGCGCGGTTTTTCAACTTCGGCAAGCGTACGCTCGTGCCAGTTTTCGTCGCGGGCATATCGGTCGGGGAAGATCTGGTAGACCATGCCACGCTCGTACCACTCGGGACGAACTTCGCGGTGCTTGTAGACGGTGATCTGGAAGGACGGGACCTCGGCGTAGTTGTAAGTTACGCCCTCGCCACCGGTGCGACCCTGCGGTGCGCCCAGACGGACCTCGGGCTGGCCCTCGATGTTGCAGATAAAGCTGTACCAGATAAGACAGGGCTCGGCGCACTCAAGCTCTACGGTAAATATGCCGTCGCCCTCGTGCGTCATGGGATACAGAGACTCACCGATCTCATCGACCCAGGTGCGCAGCGTAAGCGTTGCCTGGTTGGGGTCGGCATCCTCCAAAATCACCGAGAGCGAAACGGAAGTTCCAGTGGTCACAGCGCCAAACGGAGTGCGAAACTGCGGCAGACGGCTGTTGTGAATCAATCTCATAATTCGGTCCAGTTCAATAGAATCACGGCCTGCGGGCCATGGGCTTTACGCACAGGATATAAGTATATATGTTGCACACAGGCTGTATAAACAACATCCGTTTACCATCGGCGAACGGTTGTCCTAGAAAATCGTTTTACCACCCAAATTATCGCGATATTTAAAAACGTCTATACCGATACTATTTGTATCCAAACAAAAGTACTTCGGTTTACTACGACGAATTGAATGATCTCAACAACAGTCATTTTGGTGATATTAAAACCGCAGCTAGAAGCGTTCTTAATTTCGAAGATTACTCGCCGTGGTCGGCCGGAGCCATTTTGTCGTAGTAAACCGGCCCTCTTTTTAATGCGAAGTTCAACGCAAAAGAGGGCGCCTGGTTGGGGCGCCCTCTTTTGCGTTGAGGATTTAGTTTTAATCGTCCGGATTAGCGGCGCTTGCGGGCGGCCGTTGCCTTGCGGACGGAGGTCTTCTTGGTCGGAGCCTTTTCCTCGGCCGAAACGGCGGGGGAGACCGGGGTCTCCTTGGCGGGCTCGGTCTTTGCCTTAGTCTTGGGAGCGGCCTTAACCTCGGCAGCCTTCGGAGTCGGCTCGGCCTTTACTGCGGGCTTGTCCTCGGCCTTACCCTCTGCCTTGGGAGCTGCAGCCTTGGTCGTGGTCTTCTTGGCCGTCGTCGCGGCGCGTTTGCGCGTGGTGGTCTTGGCGGCCGGCTTTGCCTCGACAGCTGCCTCATCCTTAGACTCAGCGGGCGTCTCCTCGACTTTGGCGGCCGGCTTTGCAGTAGCCTTCGGGGCCGTCTTCGCGGCGGCCTTCGTCGTAGCGGCCTTGGCCGTCGTCGACTTCGTAGCCGTGGTCTTCTTGGCTGCCGTTGCCTTCTTGGTGGTTGCAGCCGTCTTCTTGGCAGCGGTCTTGGCCGGAGCCTTTGCCGCAGGCTTAGCCTCGGCGGCGGCCTTTACCTCGGGAGCAGCCTCGACCTCGTTGGCCTTCTTGGCAGCGGCGGTCGTGCGCTTGCGCGTGGTCGATGCCTTGGCAGTAGTTGCCTTGGCAGCGGTGGTCTTGCTCGCAGCGGCCTTCGTGGTCGTAGCCTTCTTAGCCGTCGTCTTGCGAGCCGTCGTCTTTTTGGTGGCAGGCTTCGCAGCGGGCTTCACCTCAGGCTCGGGCTCGGGAGCAGCCTCGACCTTCACCTCAGGATCGGCCTTAACGGGCTTAGCTTCAACCGGCTTCTCCTCGACCTTGGGCTCCTCAGCAGCGGGCTCCTTAACGGGCGCCGCAGGCTCGGCCTCATCAGCAACCGGCTCCTCTATGGCCGTGGCAGCCTCCACAGCCGCCGGGCGCTCAATCTCCGGGTGCATAAAGAAGTACAGGTCCAGATACTTGTCGGCCGAACGCGTCCAGCTAAAGTCCTGGCTCATGGCCTGCGTGACTAGCTGGTTCCATGCCTCACGGTTATCCCAGAACAGGCGTGCTGCGCGGAACACCGCGTCGCCCATCTCGTCGCCGTTAAAGTTGGTAAACGAGAAGCCCGTGCCCTCGCCGGTAAACTCGTTGTACGGCTGCACGGTGTCCTTCAGGCCACCGGTCTCGCGCACGATGGGCAGGGTGCCGTAGCGCATGGCGATGATCTGCGACAGGCCGCAGGGCTCAAACTTCGAAGGCATCAGGAACATATCGGCGGCAGCGTACATGCGCTGCGACAGCGCCGGATCGAACTCGATGCGCGCGGCCATGGTGCCGGGGTACTTGTCCTGGAAGTAGCGCAGACCGTCCTCGTAGTCGCGGTCGCCGGTGCCCAGCACGGCCACCTGAACGCCGCCGGACAGGATGCGGTCGAGCGCGTACATGACCAGGTCCATGCCCTTCTGGCGCGTCAGGCGCGTGACCATCACCATAAGCGGGCGGTCGTCGCGCACCTCGAGCCCCAGTTCCTCCTGCAGCTTGGCCTTGCACACGGTCTTGCCGGAACGGTCGTCAACCGTGTAGTTGGCGGCAATGCGCTTGTCGGTTGCCGGGTCAAAGGCCGCCACGTCAATGCCGTTGAGGATGCCCTGCAGCGCGTAGGAACGCTCGCGCAGTACGCCGTCCAGGCCCTCGCCAAACTCGGGCGTCTGGATCTCGCTCGCGTAGGTGGGGCTCACCGTGGTGATGGCGTCGGCATAGCGCAGGGCGCCCAGCATGTAGTTGATGCTGCAGGCGTCGCAACGTAGCTGCGAGGCGGCCGCCGGAATGTGCGCCACACCAAGGATGTCCTCCATCACGGTGTCGCTAAACTGGCCCTGGAACGCCACGTTGTGGATCGAGAACACGGTCTTGACGCGGTCATACAGCGGCAGGCCCTGGTAGAACTCGCGCAAAAACACGGGCGCCAGCGCCGTCTGCCAGTCGTTGCAGTGCAGGATGTCGCACTCAAAGCCGGCGGGCAGGTGCTGCAGGCTCTCGGTGATGGCCTTGGAGAAGAACGCAAAGCGCTCGCCGTCGTCAAAGAAGCCGTACGGATAATCGCGCGCAAAGTAGCGCTCGTTGTCCACGAACATATAGGTGACGCCGTCGTGCTCGAGCTTCTCGAGTCCGCAGTACTCATTGCGCCAGCCCAGGCTCACGTAAAAATCGGAGAAGTGCTCCATCTGCGCCTTGTACTCGTCTTTGATGGTGGCGTACTTGGGCACCATCACGATGACCTCGGCGCCGGCGCGCACGAGCGCCGCAGGCAGCGAGCCCGCCACGTCACCCAGGCCACCGGTCTTAACAAACGGTGCGCACTCGGCCGAGGCAAACACGATCTGCATCTTTTTGCTGGAATCAGCCATATTGTCTCCCTGTTGCAATTCGAGAATAGCCGCCTGGCGCAAACCGGGCGGCTATTCTGCGTGTTACGAGCGATGTTGCGGTGCCAAAGCTAGCTCGCGTTGGTGATATCAGAAGTTAACGGGGCCTTTCCCAGCACCAGGATGTTCTCGGGCGTGCCGCGAAGCTCGGTGTTGGTGGGAACCACGTTGTTCTTGTCCAGGATGGCATTCTCGACGCGGGCGCCGCTCTTGATGACGCAGCTCTGGTTGATAATCGAGTTCGTCACCGAGGCGCCTTCCTCAACCACGACGCCGCGCGACAGGATCGAGTTGCGCACGGTGCCCTTGATGATGCAGCCGGCCGAGATGATCGAGTTGCACGCGTGGCTGCCGGTCGCATAGCGCGAAGGCGGCACGTCGTGAGCCTTGGTCAGGATCGGGCGCTCAGGATCGAAGAGCTGGTCGGCCACGGTCTGGTCGAGCAGGTCCATGCTGCGGCGATACAGCGACTTCTCACTAAACACGCCCACGACCTCGCCCTTGTACTCGTAGCTGCAAACGTCGATGTTGCCAAAGTCGCCCTGGAGTGCCTCGAGCAGGTCCAGATAGTCGGCGGCCTGGTAGTGGTCGATAATCTCGAGCAGCGTCTCGCGGTTGACGATGCAGCAGTCCATAGAGGCGTTGTCGCCGTACACGACGCCGGCGCTCACGCCCGTCAGACGGCCGTTCTCGTTAATTTCGAGTTTGGTCTCGTCGTCGACGTTGTGCGTGGCCTTGCAGTACACCACGGTCATCTGGGCACCGGAGTTCTCGTGCGCGTCGATGATGGTGTTGAGGTCCATATTGAAGATGATGTTGGTGCCCATCATCACAACATAGGGCTTGTCCGAGCGCTGGAACAGCGTCTTGTTGGAGATGATGTCGCGCAGCAGAAAGCGCATGCCGCCCTTGGTGGTGCCATACGCGTTGCCGGGCACCATGAACAGGCCGCCCTTCTTGCGGTCCAGGCCCCAGTCCTTGCCCGAGCCCACGTGGTCGATCAGCGAGCGGTAGTTACCCGGCATGACGACGCCGACGGTCTTAATGCCGGCATTCATCATGTTGGACAGCGGGAAGTCGATCAGGCGGTAGCGGCCCAAAAACGGGACGGACGCGATGGGGCGGTCCTTGAGCAGCACGCTGCCGTAGGTCGAAGAGTAGTTAGCGGTGATATAACCGATGGCCTTGCGATTGATCATCGGATCATTCCCCCTTCCCGATAACGACGTCATTTCCAACGACGGCCGTATCCTTGGTGGTATCGACAGAGCCGAGCTTCACGCCCTCTTCGACCGTGGAGTTCTCGCCCAAAATAGCGCGGCAGATGTGCGCGCCGCTCTTAACGTGCGCACCCGGCAGCAGCACGGAGTCCTCGACCACGGCGCGCTCCTCGATGATGACATCGGTCGAAAGGATTGAGTGGCGAGCGGTGCCGTAGATCTTGCAGCCGTTGGAGACCAGGCAGTCGTCCAGGCGGCCGTCCGGGCCAATGTAGTGCGGCGGACGCGTGGTGATGTTGGACATGATGGGGAAGTGCTTGTCAAACAGATCGAACTCGGGGTTGTTGCCCAGCAGGTCCATCGAGGTCTCGTGGAAGCTGGCGATGGTGCCGACGTCCTTCCAAAAGCCGTGGAACTCGTAGCTGTACAGGCGCTTGCCCTCGCCGAGCAGCTTGGGGATGATGTCCTTGCCAAAGTCGTGGCTCGAGCGCTGGTCCAGAGCGTCCTCTTCGAGCGCCTCGATCAGCACGTCGGCCGAGAAGATGTAGATGCCCATGGACGCGAGGTTCGAATCGGGCTTATCGGGCTTCTCGGTGAACTTGGTGATGCGGCCGTCCTCGGGGTCGGTGGTCAGGATGCCAAAGCGACTGGCCTCCTCCCACGGCACGGGCATAACGCTCACCGTGAGGTCGGCGTTGTTCTCAATGTGCGTCTTGAGCATCTTGCGGTAGTCCATGCGATACAGGTGATCGCCCGAAAGAATCAGGACGTACTTGGGGTCGTTGGCCCTGATGTAGTCGAGGTTCTGCGTAATGGCGTCGGCCGTGCCCGCATACCAGGCGCCACCGGTCTGCGTCTCGTACGGCGGCAGGATCGAAACACCGCCGTCACGGCTGTCCAGATCCCAGGCCTCGCCGGAGCCCACATAGGCATGCAGCAGGTAGGGGCGGTACTGCGTCAGGACGCCCACTGTGTCGATGCCCGAGTTGGAGCAGTTGGACAGCGAAAAGTCGATAATGCGGAACTTGCCACCAAAGCTAACCGCCGGCTTAGCGATCTTTTGGGTGAGTGCCCCCAATCGGCTGCCCTGTCCTCCTGCGAGGAGCATCGCGATGCATTCTTTCTTACTCATCGATTTCTCCTTCTGTCATCGATGTTCCTAAACCCATTAGCGACGGGCGCGGCGCAACGTCACGCCCGTCGAGTAATGCCGTGCTGGCATAGGGGAGCTCGCGCGCCTTTACGCGTGCCAGATCTCGTCGCGGTACTCGCGAATGGTGCGGTCGCTCGAGAACCAGCCGCTCGAGGCGGTGTTGAGCAGGGCCTTGCGGTTCCAGGTCTCCTGGTCGCCATAGCTGCCCGTGAGCTTCTCCCATGCATCCACGTAGCTACGGAAGTCTGCCATGACCAGGTCGGGGTCGTTGTTGTTCATGAGCTCGTTGTAGATGCTCTCGAAGTTGCCCGAAAGGCCGGCAAACGTGTTGTCCTTGAGCTCGTCCATCACGCGGCCAAGACGCTCGCGGTCGCCGTTGAGGGTATCCCACGCAAAGTAGCTGTTGGATGCCCAGAGCTGCTCGACCTCGGGAGCGGTCAGGCCAAAGATGGCCTCGTTCTCGCGACCGGCCAGGTCGGCGATCTCGATGTTGGCGCCGTCGAGGGTGCCCAGCGTAATGGCGCCGTTCATCATGAGCTTCATGTTGGACGTGCCCGAGGCCTCCTTGCCGGCGGTGGAGATCTGCTCCGAGATCTCGGCGGCGGGGTAGATGAGCTGGGCGTTGCTCACGCGGAAGTTGGGGATAAAGCAGACCTTCATGACCTCGTTGACGCGGGCATCGTTGTTGATGACCTCGGCTACGGAGTTAATGAGGCGGATGGTCTCCTTGGCAAAGGTGTAGCTCGAGGCAGCCTTGCCGCTAAAGATGAAGGTCGTCGGCGTCACGTGGAAGTTGGGATCCGCGATGCGACGGTTGTAGATGTCCATCACCTTCATGATGTTCATGAGCTGACGCTTGTAGGCATGGAAGCGCTTCACCTGAACGTCGAAGACGGTGTTGGGGTCGATGACCAGACCGGTCTCGGCCTTAACGTAGGCGGCCAGACGCTCCTTGTTGGCGCGCTTTGAGGCACCCACGGCCTTCAGGAACTCGGTGTCGTCCTTAAACTCCTTGAGCTTCTCCAGCTCAAAGGCGTCCTTCAGCCAGCCATCGCCAATGGCCTCGGTCACGAGCTTGGCATAGGTGGGGTTGGCCTCAGCAAAGAAGCGACGGTGCGAGATGCCGTTGGTCTTGTTGTTGAACTTCTCGGGCGTCAGGGCAT
>CABUZF010000016.1 GCA_902495985.1 uncultured Collinsella sp. | reverse complement strand
CTTGATATGGAGCAGCAGCGCATCCTTCTGCAGGCCAAAGAACTCCATCTCGTTTTGGCGCGCCGGAACGATCTGGCGATCGACCACATGTGCACCGGCCTTCATGCCGTTGTTGGAACACAGCGCGGTAAACGTCTGCAGCGTCGAGGCATGGAACTGACGATTGATGTGCGGCGTGGAAACAAAGGTGCCGCGGCCCTGCTGCTTAACCAGGTAGCCATCGGAGCACAACTCCTCGACGGCGCGGCGCACCGTAATTCGGCTCACGTCGTACTGCTCGGCTAGCTCAAGCTCGGACGGAATACGCTCCTTGGGTGCATAAACACCTTTCTCGATCGCATCCTTGATTTCGTCGTAAATCTGCTGGTAAAGCGGTGCATTTTTGGGCGCAGGCATATCTAATCACTCTTATCGAAATATCGAAATAACTAATACGTATATAACGTCTAGTTTCATATTACCTCATAATGATAAAACGATACACCCTCCCTACCAAAAAGCGACAGCTTCATTTTGGTAGGTTTTATCTGGGCAAACGAGAGCCTCTCGAAAGCAACGGGGCTTTCGGGGGGGCTCGTTCGGATGGGTTGCGCAGGACCGGCAAAATGCCAATACCCTACTTGCCGTCGTCCTGCTGCAGGCTGTCCTGCTCGCTGAGGCGCGCCTGCCTGCTGGCCATGCGCGCGGGCTTGTCGGGATCGGGTACGGCCGTGGGCATGGGCTCGTCGACATGACCACCCCACCAGCCGCCCACAAAGTTGAGCGTGTGGAACACATTGATCACGGCGCCGGGATCAACGTCGCACACCAGCTTGATAATGTCCTGGCTCTCGTAGGTCGAGACAACGGTGTTCAGCAGGTACATCTTTTCGCGGCTATATCCGCCGACGACCTCGGCGCAGCTAATGCCGTGCTGAAAATGGTTTACGTAGGCAGTCATGACCTCGTCTGCCTTACGCGTCGTGATCTGCAGCGTCACGCGATCGTAGCGACGATAGAAACTGTCGATGGTCTTGGTCGAAATAAACTGGAACACGATGGAATACGCCGCCTTGTCCCAGCCAAACATAAAGCCAAAGATCGCCAGGATAAAGCAGTTGAAACCAAAGATGACGCCCCAGATGGTCTTGCCCGTGTGGTTGGAAACCCACAGCGCGATAAAGTCGGTGCCGCCGGTGGATGCGCCGGATTTAAGTGCGATGGCAGCGCCCAGACCCGAGACCACGCCGCCAAAAATGATGAGCATGATCTTGTCGCCCAAAAATGGAGCGAAGTGAAAGACGTTGAGGAACAGCGACGAGAGCACGACCTGCATCATCGAGAAGATGACGAAGCGCTTGCTAATGCCGCTCCAGCATAGGAGCGCCACGGGGATGTTGAGCGCGAGCATACCGAGCGAAATGTCGATGTGAACGCCACCCAGCGAGGTAACGCGATCGAGCAGGACCGCAACGCCGGTGAGGCCGCTCGGAAGCAGGTCGGCGGGCTGAATGAACGCCTGGATCAGGAATGTCTGGAGAACGGCGGAAATCGTGACCGCCACGGCAGTAATGGCGCGGCGGACGATGGTGAGGCGGCCGAGTACGAGCACTCGGTCCGTGAGCTGATCGATGGCGTTCGCCACGCAGGCTCCTTTCGAAGGCAGATGTAGTTGTGGGGTATGTCCGCGATTGTAGCATGGAGCGTGCGGGGGCGCTTCAATTCACCCTCCCTCGACAACCAAAACGGGACCAGCAACCCCCACGACCAAAGGGCAAAATTCCAAGTGAGTAGACTTTTTACGATCTGCCGAGCACACCCAAAACCGCCACCCCTGTGACCTGCGGTTTTACAAAGGAAGATATGCATTGTGCTCGGCCTGCGCCAAAAAGTCTACTCACTTAGTCCGAATCGAAGCCAAACGGATCAAAATCGAAACCAAATTGAGCCAGTCCACCACAAAAAACGTTTGAACCCGTGCTTCTCGCGGCGGATTGACACTACAAAGCGGCCAAAATGTCGGTCAGATTATCAATAACGGCATCGGCTCGCGATTGATCGAGGTTGACGCCCTCGTGCGGACGCAGTGCCAGGACGCGGGCGCCGGAGCGCTTGCCGGCCTCGATGCCCAAAGGCGAATCCTCGATAACCAGGCACTCGGTAGGCTCCACCTCCAGCGCCTCCATGGCACGCAGGTAGATCTCGGGGTCGGGCTTAAACGCACTGCACTCGTGACCGCTGATAGTGTAGTCCAGCACGTCGGCGATACCGGCAATCTCCACTAGCTCGTCAATGAGCTCGCGATAGGACGAGCTTGCGATGGCACACTTCACGCCGCGCTCGTGCAGTACGCGCATCACCGGCTCCGTCTGCTCGTTGAGCAGCTCGGCATACGGAACGGGGTGGTCCGGGCTGTAGACCTGCTTGTACTCCACGCGAAGGCGCTCGCGCAGCTCAACATCGTCGGGCACCAGCGCCTTCCAGATGGCGGGCTCGTTAGACCCCGAAAGATCGGGGATCTCGTCAAAGTGGAACCCCTTCTCCTCCATAAACGCCACGCGACGACGGTTGTAGAACCACTCGGTATCGACCAGCACGCCGTCCATGTCAAACAGCACTGCTTTGATCATACGCATCTCCTCCCACCTGCCAAATAGAGACAGGTTTATTTTGGTAGGTTTTATCCTGGGTTTTGCGACGCGACAGGCGTGCCCTCCCAAGAGCAAAAAAGGGGATGGGGCACAAACCCCATCCCCTCTCAATCAACCCGTAAGGTCTACTTACTTGTGATTAGTAGGAAAGCTTCCACATGTAGCGACGCATGGTCAGCGGGTGCTGACGGGCCTCGGCGATCTGGTTGCCGTACTCGCGCATAACGGCGAGGTGCAGCAGCGGGTTGAAGTAGGTGATGACGCTCGCGGGCACGGCATCAGCCAGGCCGTAGTCCTTGGAGTCAATCAGAGCGACCTTGGCGCCCATGCGCTCAAGGAAGGTGAGGGCGCGGGCGTCCATCGGACGGGTGGCGCCATCGGACATGAAGAAGACGTAGGGCTTACCCTCGGTGGAAACCTCGAACGGGCCGTGGAAGTACTCGCCGGTGTTGTAGGCGGCGGCGTCGATCCACTGCATCTCGGTGAACAGGAAGGCGGCGTGAGAATAAGCCATCTTCTCGGAGGCACCGGAAGCCATGAAGTAGATCATCTTGTCGTCCTTGAAGTCCTCGGCGAACTTCTTGGCGAGCTTCTTGCAGTGCTGGGCGGCGTTCTCGCAGAGATCGAAGATGTTGGTGAGGCCGGTGATCATGTCCTCGTAGTGGTCATAGCCCTCGGTCTGCTGAAGGATCTCGACAGCAAGAGCGATGGCATAGCCGGGCTTCTCGCACTTGGCAGCGTAGTTGGCGTGGAAGCCGTGAACGATGACGTAGTCAGCGTCGACGGTCAGAGCGGAGCCAGCCTTGTTGGTGAGGGAGACGACCGGGCAGTTGTGCTTCTTGGCGGTCTTGTTGGCCTCGACGGTCTCGGGCGTGGAGCCACCGAGGGAGCAGGTGATCACGAAGGTGTGCTCGTTGACCCAGGAGGGCGTGTCGTAGTTGAACTCGTTAGCGGTGAAGATCTGAACGTTCAGCTTGTCCGTGTTGTTGGCCAGGAAGTACTTGGCGGGGTAAAGGTCGGACATGGAAGCGCCGCAGCCGACGAAGGCGACGCTGTGGATCTCGTGGTTGGACAGGACGTCAGCGACGATCTGCTTAGGGAGGTTAAGGTCGATCTCGTACATCTGACACATTCCTTTCGATTTTTTGCGGCGCCACATTGCCGGACGCTCGCAGGGTTACCGTGATTTGGACCGAGTCGCCGGCCCGTTGAGGATGCGACAAGGGGACTATCCCATTGTCGCATTTTGGGAATGGAAGCCTGCCTGGGGTATGGGATGCCAGGCAGGCCCCCGGGGGAAAGCGATTAGGCGCTTGGTCGCGACTAGGCCAGGATGCCGGCCGCGGAGAGGGCAATGCCGCCCACGATGGCGATCACGAGAAGCCAACCGGTGTTGACGTTCTTCTTGATGAGCCAGTACATAAGGCCAGTGAGGCCAAGGGAGATCATCTGGGGCATCATGCCGTCTAGGATGTCCTGGATAACGACGGTACCCTCAGCGAACTGCAGCGGGGTGGTAGCGCCGATCAGCGTAGCGATCATGCCGCCCACGGACATAAGACCCACGATGCCGCAGACATACATGAGCTTCTCCATGAGGTCGCCGCCCTGAAGCTTGCTCAGGTACTCGTGGCCGCCCTGATAGCCCATCTTGGCTGCGAACCAGGTGATCAGCACAGAGGGGACGATGGAGATGAGCATGGCCAGGATCGGGCCCATGATGGAGCCCTGCTGAGCCAGCTGAACGCCCAGGCCAAAGGCGATAACGCGGATGGTGCCCTGGAAGAAGGAGTCACCGATGCCGGAAAGCGGACCCATGAGGGAGGTCTTGACCGCGTTGATCGAATCGGGATCGAAGTTCTCGGGATCCTTGGCGTACTCCTCCTCCATGGAGGCGGTGAGGCCTAGGATGAAAGCGCTCGTCTGCGGGGTGCAGTTGTAGAACGCCATGTGACGGTGGTAAGCCTCTTTCTTAGCAGCGAGCTGCTTGGGGTCGGACTCATCCGGATAGAGGCGATCGAGCGTGGGAACCATACCGTAGAGGAAGCCCATGTTCATCTGACGCTCGTAGTTCCAAGAGGCCTGGATGGCCCAGGAGCGCCAGAAGAACTGGCTGACCTTCTTGTTCAGGGACACGTCCTTGGTTGCGGTTGCCATAGTGTGTTCCTCCTTAGTCTTCGTCGTCTTCGAGCGGATCGTAGTCGGAATCGACACCGGCGACTGCATGGGAACCGTTGAACTTGAAGCCCATGAAGACGACAGCCAGGCACACACCGATCAGAGCGACCGCGATGACGGACAGGTTGAGGTAAGCGGCGAGCAGGAAACCGATGAACAGGAACGGAGTCATACCCTTCTTGATCATCATGGTGAGCAGCAGGGCCAAGCCGTAGGCGGTCATGATCTTGGTCGAAACGTTCAGACCAGTGGACAGCCACTCGGGAACCATGTTGACGATGGCCTGAACCAGGTCGGTGCCAACAAAGACGGCGAGGAAGATCGGCAGGAAGTACATGACGGCGTACAGACCGGAGCCGGCGCAGATGTGCATACGGTAGGCGGTCTTGAACTTTCCGTTATCGATCGCGCTATCGGCCACATGGGTGAGGGCGGCGATGATGGAACGGAACACGATGCCGAGAAGCTGACCCAGGACGGCGACCGGGATGGCGATCGTCATGGCGGTCTCGGCGGAAGCATCGGTCAGGCACGCAAAGGCAGCGGCCACGATGCCGCCCAGGACCATATCGGGCGGAACGGCGGCGCCGACCTGCACCAGGCCCATGGACACGAGCTCGACGGCGGCACCGACGGCAAGGCCGGTGGGCACATCGCCCAGCAGCAGACCGACGAGCGTAGCGCCAACGAGGGGCTGCTCGAAGTTAAGACGACCGAGCAGGCGGGAGTCCCACATGCAGAACACGCCGACGAGGCCGACGAGCACCGCACTGATGAACGTATTCATACCCTTCTCCTTTCAGTCAGGCAAACGCCTGGTTGATTACAGCTTGGCGTCGATGTCGACGCTCTGATACGTAGGGGTCTGCTGGACGTAGAGCTTAATGCCCATGTCGAGCAGCTGGTTGACGTCGGCCTTCTGGGTGGCGTCGAGGAAGACGGAGCTGTCCTTGCCTCCGACCTGATCGGCACCGTCGTGGTTGGCGGTGGCGCCCAGGTTGATGGCGTCGAGCTTGTAGCCCTGGCAGAACTGCAGCATCTCGGCAGTGTTGCCAAAGACGAACATGACGCGCTCGCCGAGGGTGTTGAGCTTGTCCATCTTGGCGAGGGCACGCTCGACGGTGAAGACGTTCAGGCGCACGCCCTGGGGCTTGGCCAGCTTAAGAGCGCCCTTCTTGATGTCATCGTTGGCGGCAGCGTTGTCGACGACGATGATGCGCTCGGCCTGAACCTTGGTGGTCCAGGTAAAGACGACCTGGCCGTGCAGCAGACGGTAGTCAAGACGTGCGAGGACGATCTTGGCGGGACCGGAGCTGTGACGGGATGCCTTGGCCTTCTTGGCGGGAGCCGCGGCGGCCTCGACCGGTGCGTTGGGGTTGGTCAGACCGGTGCGGGCCTCGTTGATGAGGGCCGCGAGCTCGGCGCCCTTGACGGGGACGGGGCTCATAGCAAGCGTGAGCGCCAGCGGGATGTTGAAACCGCTGACAACCGTGAACTTCGTGCCGTTCTTGGAAAGCTCGACCATGTTGTTGTTGACCGAGCTGCCGAGCATATCGGTCAGCACATAGACGGTGTCGTCCGCGTTGAACGTGGCGATCATGGCGTCCACCTTATTGGTGATGGGCTCCTTGTCGTCACGAGCAAGTGACACGACGTGGACGTTCGACACGTCGCCGAGAACCATCTCGAGCGTGTCTTTGGCGCCTGCGGCCAGGCCGCCATGAGATGCGAGAATGATCTGATTCATCTTGCCTCCTCCTTTTCGTTATGGTCATTATAACGTCTTATACGTTGCGGATATTGCTAATTAGTATAAAGACCGTTCGCGGGTGAAAATCGACCGTTGACGGGTTTAACGTACTTGAAACGTTGGGGCTGGATAGGCCGGCGCTGGCAAGGCGATGCCCATTCAAGCGTCCCGCCAATCCTCTATCGCACGAAGTACCAGGGGCTTTCCTGCACGGTGGGCTCCAGCGCGATGCCGGTGCGCTCGCGGAACAGATCCATGTCCTGCGATTTCTCCGTCCACCACGCGTTGGGCTTAAAGGTCATGCTCTCAATGACATGACCGACAAACACACTGTTGCGCAGCTTGGAGAAGTCGGTGTTCATAATCAGGATGGACGCGAGCACCAGCACAATGCCCAGGACCTTGATCGCGCCGGCGGGCTCGGCGTAGACACCAATGCCCAGCAGTACGGTGACGACCGTCTCGAATGACATTACGACGGGAACTTTCGACGTCTCGAGCCCCATGGACAGACCCTGCATATATAAGATGTAGGCCACAGCTGTGGGGATGAGTCCAAAGCCAAGGAACAGCAGCAGCAGCTGTGGCGACATTGCCGCGGCGACATCCGGCCACGGAGCCGCGATAGCCGCCATAACCGCACCGCCAAAAACAAAGCCCCAAAACGTGACAGCCAGCGGGTGGACCGTCTTGGTTGCTATTCGGCTAAACACCGCGAGCGACGCACCACAAAGGCCTGCAATCACGCCCGACGTGACGCCCCAAACCGAAAAATGGAAACCGGAAAGGTCGCCATTGGTCACCGCAAGCACGCAGCCAACGATGTTAAAGACAATGGCAACGAGCTTGTTGGGGGTCACGTCCTCGCGATAAAGCACGCGGCCGAGCATGACGCCAAACACCGGCGAGGTGTAGAGCAGCACCGAGGCCGTGGACATGCCCACCTCGCCCATGCACTCGTAATAGCAGGTGTTGGCGGCGGCCAAACCGACGATGCCGACAAGCGCACAGGGGACGAGCTCTTTGGGGCTTGCTTTGAACAGGGCCAGCGGACCCTGGGCCACGGTAGACCCCTCACCCGGACGGCAGCCCATAAACATCAGGACCGGCGCCAAGATAAGCGCTCCGACCAACAAGCGAAAGGCAGCCATGCTCTGGGACGAAACGCCCATGGCCGAGATGCCGTTTACAAAGATTCCGATGCTGCCCCACATAAGCGCGGCGATCAGCACCAGCACATAGCCCAGATTGCTTTTCTTCAACGCAGCCTCCTCGGTATTGTTTCCAATATGTTTCACACTACGTTATAGTCGTTATATACATTTTTCAAGACACAAATCGCCGAACGGAAAAATCCGCTTCCCCACATACTCATTGGGTAGTCATTGGGGACGCCCCCAACGACTAGGACTGTCCCCAACTGCCGACAGAAAAGGAACGTCCCCAAGTGCCGGGCTTGCCAACGTCGATGTTTTGGCAACAACAGCGAGCGGGTCGCATTTGAGGCAAGGTGACGTGAAACGAAAGGGCGCTGACCTTCTGGTCGCGCCCTTGAAGTTGAACGTCAGATTGTCCAAATGCGGCCCGCGCAGCGTCGGCCGGTCCGCCGTTCGGCAGGACGGCGGAACTAAGGGCAGCGTCGAGCCGTTACGGCGTTTGGTAAAACGCCGTAACTAATAATCCAGCTTCCACATGTAGCGGCGCGTCATGTAGTCCTTGTGGGTGACGGCAGAGAGTGCGCGCATATACACGTTGTTGAGGATCGGGGCAAAGATCAGGTGGTTGAAGTACTCGCTCACGCTGTCCTTGATGTCGTTGAGGCCGAGCTCCTTGGCGTCGAGCTGATAGACGCGCTCGCCACCGTACTGGTTGACGAAACGGATGCCGCGCTCGTCGTTGCAGCGGCTGCGGCCGACGCTGATGAGCTGGAACAGCGAGGTGCGCTTGTCCAGGATCTCGAAGGGGCCATGGAAGAAATCGCAGGTGTTGATGGTGCAGGAGTCGATCTGCAGCATCTCCTGCACGTTGCAGATGCTAAAGACGTAGGCGGCACCAAAGAGCGGGCCCTGGGCCATGACGTTGATGCAGGGCTTGTCGGCGTTCTGCTCGGCCCACTTAGCAGCGAGCGGACGGGTGTACTCGACGGCCTTGCGATAGATGGGGTCAACCAAGTCGAAGGCGGCCATGGCGGTCTCGTACTCGGCATAGCCCTCGGTCTGCTGCGTGAGCTCCATGGCGATCATGGTCACGACGGCGGAGTTGGTGCGGCCCATGCAGGACTCGTCGACGGCCAGGCTGTCGTACTTGATCTTGTAGTCGCAGACCTCGGTGAGGCCGGACTCGTCAACATAAATGGCGATGGTGCTGGCGCCGTGGTCCTTGGCGACCCGGGCGGCGACGATGGTCTCCTTGGTGCCGCGCATGGACACGACCACGGCCAGGGTGTTCTCGTTGACGTAGGCAGGGGTTGCATGCACGAACTCGTTGCTGGTGTAGCTGGAGCTCACGACCTGCGTGGCCTCGTGCTCCATAAAGTACTGAGCAGGATAGTTGCCGCCGTTGGATCCGCCGGCGCCAATCCACACGACGCGCTTGATGCCGCCCTTGTCTGCCTTGTCAGCCAAAACCTGGGAGACGACATCCTTAACCTGTTCCTGAGTAGTCATCGTGCATCAGCCTTTCTTCTCGTTTGATGCTCTTGATGGCATACAAGTTACATACATGTTTTGGTTATGTCGACTAGTTGTATGCTATATTTACCTTAGAAATTTTGCTGGTAAGGTTTTCGATTGCTCGTTACCAGCGATTTTATTGTTGTGTTGAATACATGCTTGCTTAGTTAAGCATACAAGTTAGATATAGGTTGGCAATATGAGCGTCTCATCTAAAAAGAAACTGAGCCAATACGAGCGCTTGGCGGGTACGCTTCGCGACCGCATCGCAGCCGGCATCTACGCACGCGGAGACAAGCTGCCGTCCGAGATGGAGCTCATGGACGAATCGGGCCTGTCGCGCAGCACCGTGCGCCACGCCCTTAAGGTGCTCGTTGATGAGGGCCTGGTGCGTACCGAGCGCGGGCGCGGCGCCTTTGTGGCCGACACGCCAGCGCTCCATGAGAACAACCTGGTGTTTTCGAGCTACACGGCACAGGTCGAAGGCCAGGGCATGAAGCCCACCACGCGCACCGTGGACTCGGGCTTTGCCAAGGCGGCCGGCAGCATAGCTAAGTTCTTTGACGCCGCCGTGGGCAGCAAGCTCGTCAAACTTGTCCGTCTGCGTTATCTGGACGACGCGCCGCTGTGCTTGGAGACCACCTACCTGCCGCCAAGCTTCGAGACGCTCATCGATCGCGATATCAACGGTTCGCTCTACGCCGCGCTGCGACAGGAGTTCCATCGCGCACCGGCACAGGGGCATAAGACCTTTGAGGTGTGCTATGCCTCGCAAAACGAGGCGTTTTTGCTCAACGTTGAGCGCGGGCAGGCGCTGATCCTGATCACCGACTACGTCTACGACACCGACGGCCGCCCGCTCCATGTCTCCAAGCGCATCCAGCGCACCGACCGCGCCAAATACACCGAGCCCATCGGCTAACCCGCCAAAATAAACCTGTCCCTAAATGGTGGGTTTGGGGAGGTCGGGAAACCAGATTGGTTTGGGTTGGTTGGGCGTGCGCTCAGCCAGGACCAGCTCCATCCAGCACATGTCGTACCAGCGGCCGAACTTTTGGGCGCAGCGGTCGAAGGCGCCCACCAGGCGATATCCCATATGGGCATGGAAATCCTGACTGTTGTGCGTCAGATACTCGTCGTCCTTATCGTGCGGCACGGCAATGAGCGCGCACATGTTGGTGATGCCCATCGCGACCAGGCATTGCTTGAGCGCGTCGTGCAGCTTGCGACCCAGCCCGCCATGGCGCACATCGCGTGCCAGGTAGATCGACGTCTCGACCGACCAGTCGTATGCCTCGCGGCTGTTAAGTGGACTCACGTAGGCATAGCCTACCGGACGCCCGTCCAACTCCATCACCAGATACGGATAGCGCTTGAGCGTACGCTCAATACGCCCGGCGAACTCCTCAACGCTCGGCACCTCGTATTCGCAGGTAATCGCCGTCTGGCGCACATACGGCTCATAGATGGCTAGCAACGCCGACGCGTCTTCGGGCGTCGCCAGGCGAATCGTCGGCTCGGACATCTCGGTCATACAACCCTTCTCCCTCAAAAACAAAGGCCGCCTTGCGCCAAACCCAGCGCAAGGCGGCCCCCCGTCATTACATCAGGCTACAGAACCGCCGCCAACGCGTCGATATCCTCCTGCGTCGTGGCCCAGCTGGTGCAAAAACGCACCACCGTGTGGGTCTCGTCGTACTTTTCCCAGTACTCGACCGAGGCATGCTCGCGAATGCGGGCCATGTCCTCGTTGGGCAGAATCACAAACTGCTGGTTTGTGGGCGTCTCCAAGAAGAACTGGTAGCCGCGCTCGCGCAGCACGCGACGAAGCGCCTGCGCGGTTTCGATGGCCTGGCGACCAATCTCAAAATACAGGCCATCGGTAAAAAGAGCCTCGAACTGCACGCCCGTCAGGCGGCCCTTGGCAAGCAGTGCGCCATGCTGCTTAATACGCGGAATGGGATGCGCCGGAGCATGCATGCCGCAAAACACCACGGCCTCGCCGCACAGAGCGCCGCACTTGGTGCCGCCGATGTAGAACACGTCACACAGCTGTGCCAGCTCGGGCAGGGTAATGTCGCACTCATCGGCCGCCAGCGCATAGGCCAGGCGGGCGCCATCCACAAACAGCGGAATCTCGCGCTTCTGGCACACTGCGTGAATCGCCGCGAGCTCGGCCTTGGAGTACAGCGTGCCGTACTCGGTCGATAGGCTCACGTACACGGCGCCCGGGAACACCGTATGCTCGTAGCTCTCGTTTTCGTAGAATACCTGGATATAGTCCTCCAGATCCTCGGCGTGCATCTTGCCCTCGTAGCCGGGGATGGTGAGCACCTTGTGGCCGCCAAACTCGATGGCGCCCGCCTCATGGCAGGCGACGTGGCCGGTCTCGGCAGCAACGACGCCCTCGTACGGCGCGAGCAGCATGTCGATCACCGTCGCGTTGGCCTGCGTGCCGCCCACCAGAAAAAACACCTCGGCATCGGGGGCCTGGCAGGCCTCGCGAATAAGTTGCTTGGCGCGCTCGGTATGCGCATCGGTACCGTAGCCAGGCTGCGGTTCCATGTTGGTATCGACGAGCGCCTGCAGCACTGCCGGATGTGCGCCGTGGGAATAATCGTTGTTAAACGCGAGCATGGCAATCCTCTCTTACCGGGTATCGGTCAGATGATTCAAACGGAGCTATTGTACGCCGCTGGGATAGGCAATGCGCGCGGCAAGGCACTCAAGTGCCAGTACCAGAGCAAAACCGCAGCTCACGTCACTCAAAAAGTGCGCTCCGATCACGATGCGGCCAAACGCGACGAGCGCCGCGACCACAGCCGCCGTCCAAAAGACCACACGACGGCGCGACGGCTTTTCCTTAAAGGCCGTCGCGGGAAGCCCAGCGAGCATGAGGCCGATTGCCGCGTGCGCCGTGTGTCCGCTCGCAAACGACTTAAAGCCGTCCTTGACTACACCGGCGGCAATATAGGCCCACTTGTCGGGGTTGCCGATCACCCACCACGGCTGAAACTCGAGTCCCTGCGTCACCTCGATCACGCGCATGCGTGGGCGCGACCACAGCGGCTTGACAATCACGTTGAGGATAATGGCCTGAGCGACCCACACGGCAAGCACCATCAACGCCCAGCGCGTGAGCTCGTCAGGCTCGGTCGCGCGCGTGAGGCGATAGACGATAAGGTTGGCGGCGATCACCAGCACAAACGTCAGCACCAGCTGAACGGCAATGAGTTTACCGCCAACCCGCAGGGACGAAACGATCTCGTAGCCGGCCAGGCCAACGTTGACGAGGATGCCGAGCACGGCGAGCCATTTGCTCCCCCTGGAGTCGGGACGCACCGCGCGTACGAGCATAACGCCCGCGACGCTTGCCGTCAGCTCGAACGGCAGCTCGCCGGCGGCCTCGATAAGGCGACCGTACATACTGCCGATATTGAACAGCGCGCTCGAGATCTGATAATCAAAGAAACTGCCCACGCCCAGGCAAAGGGCAAGGATGACCGCGATAGCAGCGGCGTCTTTCTTATAGATGTATCCGAACATGCTTTCCTTTCGGTCGGGCGAAGGGTCGACCCGCAACATGGTGGGGCAAAGATAGCTTTGTCCCATAAATACCCTTACAGGTTGAGCATAAGTGAGCGAAAACGTTCCATTTGTGGCAAGGTGGCCCGAAGGAGGAGGGAAGCGTACTTGCGTACGCGACCGACGAGTGAGGGTCAGATTGCCCAAATGGATCGTTTGCAGCGTCGACCCGCTAGTCGTCGTCGCTAGCACCCAGCTGTTGCAGCAGCATGAGCGCCGCGGCCACGGGGCCGGTGCCGTCGTTGGCGTCGAGGCCGCG
>CABUZF010000015.1 GCA_902495985.1 uncultured Collinsella sp. | reverse complement strand
GGCGGGCGTCGGCGATACGGTTGAGCGACAGGCTGGCATATCCGCAGATAAAGCATGCGGAATAGCGCAATGCGGGGTCGGTGGCGTCAAGATAGGGGCGCGCCGTCTTGGCAGCGAGGGCGGCCTGTCCGCGAAAGTACAGCGCTTCTGCCGTGGCGATGGTGCGTGAATCGGGGTCGGAAATGCCTGCAACCGCAGCGTCAATCTGCCCCGGCACAAAGGCGGTGCACATCAACGGCATGGGAACGCGTGGGTAGCCATCGCAGTCCATCATCCATCTCCCAACAGCTGGCAACAATAGCAGCAATTGTACTCCTGTTGCTCGGGACCCCTTTCGTTTTACTGTTCGGTTAACGTTACGGATCGTTTTGGAAGGCTTACGAGCATGGTGGTTCCGTTCTCGGAACTTGTTTCGACCTCTACCGTGCCACCGTGAAGCGCTGCAATCTCCCAAACAAGCGCTAGTCCGAGTCCTGCGCCGCCGTATGCCCTGCTGCGGGATTTATCCAGGCGAAAGAACGGTTGGAAGATGCTCTCACGGTACTGCTTGGGTATTCCCGGGCCCTGGTCCTCGACTCGCAGGAACACGTGGTTGTCGCTGTCGCTGATGGAGACGTTGACAGTCGAGCCGGAGCGGCTGTAACGGATGGCGTTTTCGGTCAAGTTAAACACCAGCCGATAGAGGAGCGCATCGTTCCCGATTACTAAAGCGTCTCCAGCACAATTGAGGGCTATGTCCTTATTCTCGGCAAGTGGCGCAAGGTCGGTGAGGACCTCTTCGGACAGGGGACCGAGTTCAACAGCGTTCCCGCAAGGAACGCTGCGGAGCTCACTCATCTCGAGCAATACCTTGGTCATTCGAGACATGCGCTCAGTTTGTTCTTGTAGCAGGCCGAGCAACTCGGCTGTTTCGGGTTGTAAGTTGGAGCGCTCGGAGACAAACAGTTCGATCTGTGCCTGCATAAGGGCGAGCGGGGTTCGCAGCTCGTGCGCGGCGTTGCCGGTAAATTGACGCTGTGCAGAGAACCCTTCGCCAAGACGGGCGATCATGTCGTTGAAAGAGGCACTGCATCGTTGTAGCTCGGTGGGCACATCTTCACTGAGTCCGATTTCGCTTAGGTTGTCAGGCTGCACACGCTCAACCTGGGCGGCAAAAGCCCGTAACGGTTTGAGCGCACTGCCGCTCACAAAGTATGCCAGCACGCCGCCAAGGAGTGTGACTCCAGCCGTGATGCGCCAGGCTGTCGTGCCAAAAGACTCCTGTGCGTCGTTTACGACGATCGTAACCTCGTTATCGAGGGTCGCTTTCGTTGGGTCGAACGCCTGGGGCGAATCTTCGCTGGTTGCGGTAAAGGCCGAGATGTCACTGCCGATGGCATCCATGTAGCGCATACCCGTATAGCCGACCAGGCAGTTCGTCAGCACGCATGCCGCGCACGTGAGCAGCGCCGTCATAATCGTTATGCGCCATTGCAGCGAAAGCCTTTTCATTCGCTATCCTCCATAACGTAGCCCTCTCCAATCCGATTGCGAATCGGGTCGTATCCCAAAGCGCTGCGCAACTTTTTTCGGAGCGACGAAATATGAACGCGGGTTGCGTTGCTAAAGCTGTTCACGCTGCTATCCCAAACGTGCTCGATAAGCTCCTCTTGGCTTACCGGTCGCCCCTGATTAAGCATCAGGTATTCCAAGATTCCCGTTTCCTTGCGTGTAAGAGATAGAGCCTCACTGTCCACGGAAGCGATGCGCGCCTTGGTGTCAAAGCGGAGCTTTCCGCAGGTTAAAACTATGTCGCTTTGTGTAAAGCGTCTGAGGGTAAGGCTGCGGATCCTTGCCGCAAGCTCGTCCAGATGAAACGGCTTGGTGAGGTAATCGTTGGCGCCGGCATCGAGTCCGGCGACTTTATCGGATACTTCGCCACGCGCGGACAGAATCAGTACCTTGGTCTCGCAGTCGGTTTTCCTAAGTTCCCTGAGTACGGTCATGCCGTCGATAAGGGGAAGGTTGAGGTCGAGTACCACGAGGTCGAAGGCCTCAACGTCCAGTAGGTCGAGCGCCTCCTGTCCGTCGTGACAGCAGTCGACGCTGTACGCCAGGTTTCGCAAGCTGCGCGCGATTGCATCGCACAGTGCTCGCTCGTCTTCGACGATCAAAATACGCATAACAGTCTCCTTGCACATTTCAAATCGCGCTTAACACGGATTTTATAGCCGATATGGTCCAATGGTCGCGTAACGAAAGGAGTGGTCAGGTTGTTCAAAGCGGTAAAACCCGTGGTACAGGTCGCTTTGTTGATCGTCGGAATTGCCATGGTGTGCTTTGGCGTTATGCGTGGCGAGGCGGATGCCGTGCTGGCCAAAGCGATTAGGCTGTGCTTGGAGTGTATCGGAATTGGATAAAAGAGAAAACACTGCGTCGCATGTTTTGGCCCGATTTCGCGGATTCATTCAGGCGGCGGCGACGCTGGTCACCAATATTCACCTGCCAAACTTTGCCAAAGGCGGCATCTATCAGGGCGCGGGAAAAACAGTCTGCGTACCTGGACTTAATTGCTATTCGTGCCCCGCGGCATCGGGTGCGTGCCCCATCGGGTCGTTCCAGTCGGTGGTGGGTTCATCCAAGTTCAACTTTTCTTACTACGTCACCGGTACGCTCATTTTGCTCGGCGTGCTGCTGGGACGCTTTGTATGCGGCTTTCTATGCCCGTTTGGCTGGCTGCAGGAGCTGCTTCATAAGATTCCCGGCAAAAAGTTCTCCACGAAAAAGCTCAAGCCGCTCACGTACATCAAGTACGTCGTGCTGCTGTTTGCCGTGGTGCTGCTGCCCGTCTTGGTGGTTAACGACGTGGGCATGGGCGACCCGTTCTTTTGTAAGTACATCTGTCCGCAGGGCGTACTCGAGGGCGCCATTCCGCTGGCCATTGCCAACGCCGGCATTCGATCTGCGTTGGGACATCTCTTTACTTGGAAACTTGCCGTTCTCATTGCCGTGGTAGTGCTGAGCGTTTTGTTCTACCGCCCCTTCTGCAAATGGATTTGTCCACTCGGCGCATTCTATGCGCTCATGAATAAGGTATCCCTACTGGGGATTCGGGTTGATGCATGCAAATGTGTCTCGTGCGGCAAGTGCTCAAAGGTTTGTCAGATGGACGTTGATGTGGTCCGCGCGCCCAATCATGCCGAATGTATCCGGTGCGGAAAGTGCATCGGGGCCTGTCCCGTCGATGCCATCAGCTATCGCTATGGCCTGGATGTGTCGGCGGAAAAGCTCCCCTTGACCGCCGATAAAAAGTAAACAAGCTTCGACAAAACGGAGGAATGACTATGAAGCTTTCTAAGATTGCGGCCCTGTTTATGGTGCCGGTGCTGGCCTTGTGTCTTGTGGCGTGCTCGGCACCTGGCGGCAATGCGAGCGAATCTGCGGGCTCCGATTCTAAGATCGCAGAACTCACTGCGCAGAAGCCGACCAATGCCGACGAGGCCGCCGAGTTGTATGCAAAACTCATGCAGAAGGAGAACGATATCTTTTCGAGTGATAACGCGCTGTGGGAAAAGGTATTCAATGCGGCAAATAAAGACTCGGCAATGATTGAGGACGGCAGCAATTACGGCGATTTCCTGCTCAAGACCATCGACGGCGCCAAGGATGAGTTCACGGCGGATGAGCTTAAGACGCTCAAGGCCGGTGCGAAGCAGATCAAGGAGATCGAGGACAAGCTCGAGAGCCTGGAGAAGGAGTTCCCCGGCTGTGGAAGCACGCCGAGCGCAGGCGAGAGCGTCGACGCTTCGACCGCTGGCATGACGGCTGGTGTCAATGCTTCGAGCGAGGCGACGAAGTTCCCCAGCTTTACGGGCAAAGACCTGGATGGCAACGACGTGAGCAGCGACGAGCTGTTCTCTAAGAACAAGGTCACCGTCATGAACTTCTGGTTCACCACTTGTAAGCCGTGCGTGGGTGAGTTGGGCGACCTTGAGGACCTGAATAAGGAGCTCGCCAAGAAGGGCGGCCAGGTCGTGGGCGTCAATTCCTTTACGCTCGATGGCAACAAGGGCGAGATTGCAGATGCCAAGGACGTGCTGAGCAAGAAGAGCGTGACGTATAAGAACATTTGGTTCAAGTCGGATAGCGATGCCGGTAAGTTTACGTCAAATTTGTTCTCGTTCCCGACAACGTATGTCATCGATCAGAATGGCAACATCGTAGGGGATCCAATCGTGGGAGCCATCAGCTCCGCCGAGCAGCGCGCAGCACTCGACAAGCTTATTGACCAGGCGATTGCGAATAGCGAGCAGTAGAAAACGCGTAAAGCATGGCGAAGATCGCGCGCCGCTGTGCGAAGTAGCCCGCTGCCTTTCAAGATAAGCTCCACCATATAGAGGTCCCGCTCGGGACCTCTTCTTTTGGACGCCGTCCCGTTCGTTTTTTGGCGCGGTTTGTTACATTCCTCACTGGCGTCGGCAAAAAATGGGGATAGAGTAGGACAAACGCGTCGAATACGAACGGCGGAGGAGAGCGGGCAGGGTGCCTGCGCAGGAGAGGTTGCCGTCCATGCTGGAGCTCAAAGGTATTTGCAAAAGGTACGTTACGCAGTCGTTTACGCAGGTGGCGCTCGACAACGTAAGCCTGTCTTTTCGCGATAACGAGTTCGTGGCCATTCTGGGTCCCTCGGGTTCGGGTAAAACTACGATGCTCAACGTTATTGGCGGACTCGATCACTTTGATTCTGGCGACCTGCTCATCGATGGCATTTCGACCAAGGACTTCCGTGATCGCGATTGGGATGCCTATCGCAACAACCGCATCGGCTTTGTGTTCCAGAGCTATAACCTCATTCCGCATCAGACCATTTTGGAAAACGTGGAGCTGGCGCTCACGCTCACGGGTGTGGGCCATGCCGAGCGCCGCCAGCGTGCGCGCGAGGCGTTGGAGAAAGTCGGCCTGGGCGAGCACGTTAACAAGCGCCCGAGCCAGCTATCGGGCGGGCAGATGCAGCGCGTGGCCATCGCCCGCGCCCTGATCAATGACCCTGAGATCGTCCTTGCCGACGAGCCGACCGGCGCTTTGGATTCAACGACATCCGTACAGGTCATGGATCTGCTCAAGGACGTTGCACGCGACCGTCTGGTCGTCATGGTCACGCACAATCCCGAGCTGGCGTACCAGTACGCCACACGCATCGTCAACCTGGCGGACGGCAAGATCACCGACGATTCCGATCCTTTTGATGTTGCCAAGGCCGCGCGTCGCGAGGCTAAGCCTACGCGCAAAACCTCGATGAGCTTTGTGACGGCGCTGGGGCTATCTGCTCGAAACCTCATGACCAAGAAGGGCCGTACGGCCATGACGGCCTTTGCGGGCTCGATTGGCATTATCGGCATCGCAGCGATCCTGGCGCTATCCAATGGCGTAAACGGCTACATCAAAAAGGTCGAGGAGGACACGCTCTCGAGCTACCCACTCACCATTTCCAAGCAGGATTACGACCTGTCGTCCATGATGGGCGGAGAGGGGGCCACGGATGACGGCTCGTCTGAAAGCGTGGATTCGTCCGACGACAGTGCCGGCGGCAAGGCTAAGGGAACCGATAAGATTCCTGTGGTCACGGCCGTAAAGGATATGTTTGCGAGCGTTAAGTCCAATGACATGACGAGCTTTAAGGCATGGCTCGATGCCGGTGGCGACGGCATCGATAAAGAGGTCAACGCCATTCAGTACGGCTACGGTGTATCGCCGGTTGTCTATCGCGCCGGCAAGGGCGATGAGAAGCCTGTCCGGCTTGTTCCCAACGCCATGACCGAGGCCATGAGCGGAGGCGCGAGCTCGGCGGCAACGGTGAGCATGGAATCCATGGGAACCTCGGTCTTTAACGAGATGATCGACGACCAGAGCCTGCTCGACAGCCAGTACGATGTCGTCGCCGGTCATTGGCCTACGTCTGCTAACGAAGCCGTGATGGTGCTTTCGAGTCGTGGCACGGTGGGCGATTACACGCTCTACAGCATCGGCGCGCTGGATATCGATGAGCTCAACGACCTGGTTAACAGTGCTATGACGGCTGACGGTGGGGTCGAAACGCCCGAGACCGGCACCGACTTTACCTACGACGATGCGCTGTCTACCACGTTTAAGGTGCTGTCGCCGGCCGATGCGTATCGCAAAAACGAAGAGACCGGCATGTGGACTGACATGTCTGACGATGCCGACTTTATGACGGCCAAGGTTGCCGCCGGTATTGACGTGCGCATTGTGGGCGTGGTGCGACCTAACGAGACGGCCAACGCGAGCGCATTGACCCCGGGCATTGCCTATACGCATGCACTGACTCGTCAGCTTATGGAACGCGCCGCAAATTCGCAGATTGTGCAGGAGCAGCTTGCTCACCCCGAGACGGATGTCTTTACGGGCAAAACCTTCGACGAACTGCAAGGCGAGGCCAAACAAGGCGTGGATCTGAGCAGCATGTTCAGCGTGGACGAGGCGGCGCTCAAGAGCGCGTTCTCGTTTGATGCGTCTGCACTTTCGGGTGCGGCCGGCGGTATGGACCTTTCTGGTATCGACTTATCCGGGTTGGACATTGACCTCTCGGACGTTGGCAAGGACATCGACTTCAGCGACATCATGGCAAAAGCGCCGGCTCCAGATTTCTCGGGCATCTTTGACGGTCTGGAGCTCACGCCCGAGCAAATGCAGCAGGTGGGAATACTTGCCAACCAACTGTTTGAGGGCTTTTTGCAGTCTGATCAGTTTAAGGCGCTGTCGCCCGAAGATCTTAAAGACGCGTCAAAGCTCGCTACCGCATTCTCGACGTATCTTGAGAATGATGCCGCAGCCCAGCAATGCCTAGCTCAGCTCAAGGCCCTCGGCGGCGATGCCCTAGCAGAGCGTCTCCAGCAGGCGATGACCGACTATGTCCAAAAGCAGCTGGCTCCGTATCTGCAGCAGGCTATGGATCAGATGATGAAGACAGTTAGCGAGCAGATTGCGACAACGGTGTCAGCTCAGCTCAAGGCGGGCGCAGCAGGGCTTATGGACCAGATGGCGACGCAGATGTCTTCGAGTTTTGCCAACCTGGCGAGCGCTATGCGTGTGGATGCGAGCGCCTTTACTCGTGCCATTCACTTCAACATGGACGCCGAGGACCTGGGCTCGCTCATGATGAGCTATGCCAAGGCGTCGAAGCTCACCTACGATAACAATCTGACCACGTTGGGTTATGCGGACGAGGCGGACCCCATCTCGGTCAAGATTTTCCCGCGCGACTTTGAGGCCAAGGAGCGCGTGCTCGATCACATCGACGCGTACAACAAACAGGTCAAAGCCGCCGGCCACGATGAACAGGCAATCTCGTACACCGACTACATGGGCATCATCATGGGTTCGGTGACCGACATTGTGAATACCATCAGCTTGGTGCTCATCGCGTTCGTGAGCATCAGCCTGGTCGTGAGCTCCATCATGATCGGCATCATCACGTACATCAGCGTGCTGGAGCGCAAAAAGGAGATTGGCATTCTGCGCGCGATTGGCGCGTCGAAGCGTAACGTGGCCAACGTATTCAATGCCGAGACCTTTATCGAGGGCCTCATTGCCGGCGTCTTTGCCATTATCGTCGTGGTACTCGTGAGCTTCCCGGTCAATGCCTGGGCACTTGCGGCCAAACAGGTCTCCAACCTGATGAGCCTGCCCGTGCAGGATGCGCTGGTACTCATCGCGATTTCGGTGCTGCTGACGGTTGTTGCCGGCCTGCTGCCGGCCCGTAGCGCATCCAAAAAAGACCCCGTGGAAGCCCTGCGCTCCGAATAATGTGACAAAGGGGCGGGCCCTTTGTCACGTTCGTTGATATGAGAGAAGAGTAGATGATCCTTTCGCTGGCCCCTATGGAGGGGATTACCGGGCATGTGTTCCGTCGCGTGCATGCGGAGTGCTTCGGTGCGCTCGATTGCTATTACACGCCGTTTTTGCCGCCACCGCGGGTGGGAAACCGCTTTGGCGGCAAGGCGTTCAAGGAAGTCGATCCAGCTAACAACCAAGGGCTAAATGTCGTCCCCCAGCTTATGTCCAAGAATGCGGACGAGTTTGTGTGGGCGGCGCAGGTGCTCGCCGACATGGGCTATCGCGAAGTCAACCTTAACCTGGGTTGTCCCTCGGGGACGGTTGTCGCCAAGGGCAAGGGCTCGGGTTTCCTGCGCAATCTCGATGAGCTCGAGGTGTTCTTGAGTGACGTGTGCGAACGTTCGCCGTTGCCGGTGTCGGTAAAAACCAGGCTGGGGCTGGAGAACGACGACGAATACGAGCGCGTGCTCGAACTGTACTGTCGCATGCCACTGGCAGAACTGATCGTGCATCCGCGTGTACAGAAGGATCGCTATACGGGCTCCCCGCGCAAAGAGTTTTATGGCGAGACGTTGGAGCGGGCACCGTTTCCGGTGGCATACAACGGCGACATTTTTGATCTTGAGGATATGGAAGCGCTGGTGGAGGCCTATCCCGGCACGCGCCATGTGATGCTGGGGCGTGGCCTGCTCGCGAACCCCGCTCTGGCTCGCATGGTTAAGGGCGGTCCTGCTGCCACGGCTGCTGAGCTGCAGCGCTTTCACGACACGCTGTTTGCGGCCTATGCAGAAGAGATCGGCGGCAACGCGGTCTTTCGTATGAAGGAGTGGTGGTTCTACGCCAAGTGCGCTTTCGCCGATTCCGCTACCGTTCACAAGCTCGTACGTAAGACCAAAAAGGTCGACGAATACCGCGCCGCCGTCGAGCACGTCTTTCGCGAGCAGCCACTCGCACCCACAGCCCGCTTCCACGGCTAGCTAGTCGTAGGGGACGTTCTTTAACGACTGGTCATTTAAGAACGTCCCCTACGACTATGTTGCAAAAAGCTGTACGCCAGCATCCAAAGATGTCGAAAGATGTCGACTTTGGATGCCGGCGTATATGTTTGGGTCGGCGGGGGAGTGGAGTCTAGGCAATCATTGCGTCGAGCGTGATGAGCTCTCTGAGTCGCTCCGTGCGTGTTTGCCCATGGCGCTTTGCTTTTGCGTCAAAGGCTTCAAGGACCGATTCACCCACACGTGCCGATAAAACAACGCTTGGCTCATCAGAGATCGACGGCCTTCCCAGCTTGATGGTGCGGCCCTTCGGCCACTCGTCTTTTTCGTATGCCTCCGCGGCTTTCTCCAACTCTCCGGGAGCAAACCCCATCATCTTTTCGAGCTGCTTAGCGTCCATAGCGCCTCCTATCGATCGGCATATTGTCGAGCACAGGTCAACGGATACTCTTTTTGTATACAGTTTTGTAGACAAAAATACAAGCAGTTAATAGAGCTAAACAGACTGTTTTGGCTTACTAGCCAATGGGGATTCCAGATTAAGGTCAGGTGGGTTGACGAATTCTTCCGGAAGCTGGATGGGATGTTCGCCCCGCATGACACGGTTGTAGCTTTGGTTCAGACTCCTTCTCATGAATATCTCTGCGTTTTTCGCTTCGTCTGGATGGAGAATCGCCTCTTGCCGCGGGATATCGAGCGGGAAATCTTCCATGAGCTCTTCGTATCCTGGATCGGAGATTCCTGCAATGCAGTCGATCCAGAGAAAAGGCTGATACAACCTTGCACCTGCGACAACCGCAAATAGATCCCCTGCTCTTATAATCGGTTCTTCGTTGTCCTTGATGTCGCTAAGGGGTCGAGATGCCGTGAAGGTGTAATCGCGGTAAAGGTCGCTTTTGGCTTTGGCCCCGCAAACACATACGAGATATTCCAAAGTTTGGAGCTCTTCGGATTCGGCTATGGCCTTCTCTATACCGGCGATTTCCGCCAAGCTGTTTACTCGAATCAGTGATTCCTGGTATCCCATGTCTAATTCCTCCCGTATTGCTCTAAATAAAGGGATCGACTGCCTTTTCCATTGCTGCCACGTGTGTGGCTCTAGGGCGTCGGTGTACTCGTCTCCATCAGTCTTAGATGGCGAGACCAGCTCAATTCATGACACGGTGTGTCGCGAATTGGGAACGACCGATAGAAGGGTAGCATTTTCCTCATATGCCTCGGCCATCGTCGAGTTGATGGCGCGTTCAACGTGGGAACGAGCGTGCTCGAGCGTATTTCTGACAGACGCGTAGACATGGTTTTCGTCTGGTGGCGCGGACGCGATGGGGTTTGGGCTGGCAATTGTTTAGCCATAGCGATGCACTCCTGTGTGACTCACGGATAACGGAAACGTTTGGTTGTGAGCGCCGTTCTTTGATGGCGACGACGAACAGGAGCGCAGCCTGTCTGAGATGGGCGAGTGCGGTAACCACCGATCTTACTTACCGAGCTCGCTCCAGCGTGTCATTGGGGACCTCCGCAGGAGCTCTCGACCAGTCTCATGCCTTGGGATGAGTATAACACAGAGAACAAACATATGTTCTATAAATTTGAGAAACTGAATCCCTACCTACTCATTTAAGTACGTCCCCAATGAGTGGTTGTGAGGGACCCGCGTAAAAAAGCTGTACACCAGCATCCAAAGATGTCGAAAAATGTCGACTTTGGATGCTGGTGTACATGTTTAGGCCGTATGGGGTGGGGTCTTGGACGGACGGGATGCGCGTACTAGAGCAGGTTCTCCTGTACCCATGCGATGATGTCACTCGATTCGTAGAGTGGCTTGCCGTCGATGAACAGGCAGGGAACCTGGCGTTTTCCGCCGACGGCGATGAGCGTCTGCTCGGCATCGGGGTCGGTCGAGATATTGCGCTCAGGGATGGTCACGCCGTTATCGGCCAAAAAGCGCTTGACCTTTATACAATACGGGCAGCCAGTCATAACGTAGAGCGCGAGCTCGTGATCAGTAGCCATGGGTCTCCAATCGGTTGAGGTTTTGATTGAAATACCCAAAGCCGCCGCGGTCTATGCGCGCGTCAACGACGACTCGATGGCCTGTACCAGAAACGCCGTGGCTCCGGTGCCGCAGGGCTTGTCGTAGTAGTCGATAAAGCGCTGGTCGGCAAGATAACCGTGGGCGAGGCCCAGGTATGCTTCGTCTTGGGGCTCGCGTCCCCAGTTAAGGGCAATCCATCGACGGTGCATTGCGACAAGTTTGTGGGCCTCGTTGCTCCCTGGGTCGCCAATGCCCATGGCAATCGAGAGTTGACCCAGAATAGCGCGTTCAAGTTCCTTCATGTCGTTCCATGTCTCGGGGTCCATATCCAGCAGTGCTTCGTTTGCTGCATCGATAGCCTCATCGCCATAGCGCACCCGCGCTTCGGAGCCGTAGCGCTCCTCGTTTTCCTGCACGGTGCGCCAGCGCTCCAGTTGCGGCAGGACGGCGCCCATGAGCGAGACGGCTTCGTCGAGCGACATGCCGGTGTTTTGCGCCAGCCGCGGGGCGCAATCCTCGATCATCGCCTCCATGGTGGTGTCGTAGGTGTACTTGCCGTGGTCGTAGCACCACTTGCAGTAATGGTCGGTCGTGGCGCCCGTGGCATCGGTGCCGCAGTCGTTGGGCGTGAGTATCATGCCGCAGCTCTGGCAATAATGCTCGGGCATTTCGAGCAGGTGGGACAACGGCTCTCCGGTTACGGCGGCAATGAGCTTCATCATGTCGATGCCCGGGGTGACCTCGTCGCGCTCCCAACGGCTGACGGCTTGGCGCGTGACAAAGAGTTTGGCGGCGAGCTGCTCTTGGGTAAGGTGATGGGCGCGACGGATGGCAATGAGCTTTTCTGCAAAGGCCATAGCGGCTCCTTTCTGCTGGTTGATGGCTTAAGCATACGCGGCGGCAGGCGCCCTTCCAAGCAACCGTTGGTTGCATGACGGGGGATCACGGCGAAGAATTGCGCGCAACGTCCCACGCCTCCATGCCGTACAATGACCGGCATGGAACCTATTGCACACATACATACCGACCTGCCGCAGAAGTTCGGCATTCCGCGCAACAGCTTTTTGGCGCCTCATCTGCAGGGACGCATCGTTTTTGAGCCGGAATTTGCCTCCAATGCAGCGGTTGAGGGTCTGGACTCCTTCTCTCACCTGTGGCTGCTGTGGCGCTTTGAAAACGGAACGCCCGGCGGCACGGCTAAGGACATAGTTGCCGATGCCAAGTCGCAGGACAGGTCCGGCACCAACGCAAAATGGTCGAAAACTGTGCGTCCGCCGCGCCTGGGCGGAGCCGAGCGCGTGGGCGTCTTTGCCACGCGCAGCCCGTTTCGCCCTAATCCCATCGGTCTCACCTGCGTCAAGCTCGATCGTGTCGAGTTCACCGACGATGGCCCCATCATCCATGTGCTGGGGGCCGACCTGCGTGACGGCACGCCCATCTACGACATTAAGCCCTACATTCCGTTTGCGGACTGCCACTCGGATGCGACCGGCGGCTGGATCGAGGATGCTCCGTGGCAAGAGCTCGATGTTAAGTTTCCGCAAGCACTGCAGGATATGGTCCCGCCCGCAAAGCTCCCCGGCTTGGTCGAGGTTCTACGCCAAGATCCGCGCCGCGCGGGCAGCAAGCACGAACCAAACCGCGTCTACCATCTGGCCTACGCCGGGCTCGACATATCGTTTACGGTCGACGAAACCCAGCTAACCGTAGTCGCCGTCAACGACGCGCAAGACTAACCAGCCATTCGTCCGCACCCGTCAAATTAAGCGCCAAACTCCGCGCCAAAACCGCCCACGCTGGTGGACAATAACGCCTACCAAAACAATCACTTTGCACGGGGGCTCAGCATGAAATACGACTTTAGCACGCTTATCGACCGCCACGGCATGGACTCCATCGCCGTTGACTCTTGGGGCGAGATCCCCGGTATGGCTCCGAACGCACCCGACGAGGGCTTCGACCGCATTCCTATGTGGGTGGCGGACATGAATTTTGCCACGGTGCCCACGGTCCAGGAGCACATCATTCAGCGTGCCCAGCACCCCATGTTTGGCTACTTTAATCCGCGCCCCGAGTACTTCGACCGCATCATCGAATGGCAGAGCCGCCGCAATGGCGTCGAGGGCCTGACGCCGGAGCATATCGGCTACGAAAACGGCGTGCTGGGCGGGGTCGTGTCGACGTTGCGCGCGTATGTCCAGCCGGGCGATGCGGTGATG
>CABUZF010000014.1 GCA_902495985.1 uncultured Collinsella sp. | reverse complement strand
TCGTCCTGCTGTTCTGCATCATCCTCCTCTCGAACTTTGGCTACGGTGCCTTCGATCCGCTGGAGTCGTTCTTCTACCGCGATGTCCTGCACGTCGGTGTCGAATGGATGGGCTGGCTCTCGTCGGCCAGCGGTGTGGGCGCGGTGCTGGGCGCCGTGGTCGCGCTCCGCTTGCCGCCGCGCTTGGTCAGCCTCAAAACGCTGCTCGTGGCACTCATGTCCGTGGGCGTGGGAAGTCTGATTTATGTGGGGACACCGTACGTGGGCGTGGCCCTTATCGGCCAGATTGTCCTGGGCGTGGCCTGGGGCGTCGTCAACCCGCTCCACAACACTATCGTGCAAACGACGGCTCCGCTCGAGCAGCTCGGTCGCGTCAACTCGGTCATGGGCTTTGGCAATATGTTCGCCGGCGTGGCGCCGCTGGCGATTGCCCCGTGGCTGGCGGCGACATTTGGCGTGCAGCAGACGCTCGTAGGGGCGGGTATGGTCGTGACGGCGGTTCCCGTGGCGTTGCTGCTGTTTGGCCACTGGCATTTTGATTGTGCCGCAAGGCAGTAAAACCATCACAACATTCGATGAAAATCGCGATTTTGCCGAATAGCGTCGAATGTTGTGATGGTTTGCGTCCCGAGCCAGGCCATCCTGCGGGTCCGGCCACCACAAAGGGGCCAGGCACCTTTGTGGTGGTTTTTACTTTGACGGGCCGCGCCCGCGCCTTGGTATACCATGTACGCCGTTCACGAATACACCCCACACCGCCGCACAACCCAGAAAGGCCCCCCATGGACACCACCTTCAGCCACATCAAAGCCGTGTTCTGCGATATCGACGGTACGCTGCTCACGAGCCAGCACACGGTGTCCCCGCGCACCGTGGCGGCGATCCGCGCCCTGCGCGAGCGTGGCGTGCTCTTTGGCCTGTGCACCGGGCGCGACGCCCACGCGACCGAGGCCATGTACGAGCTCTGGGGCATCGAAGGCCTGGTAGACGTGATGGTGGGCTGCGGTGGCGCTGAGGTCATCGACCGCGCGCACGACATCAACGAGCTGAGCTATCCGCTGCCGGGCGAGACCATCGCGCGCATCTGCAAGCACATGGCGGACCTTCCGGCAACGCCCGTCTGCCCCCGAGACGGCGTGTTCTACGTGCCCGAGAGCAACGCGTGCGTCGAGCACCTGTCGCGCGTCGACGGCGTGCCCTACCAGGTGGTCGATTTTGCCGAGTTCTTGCGCGAGCCCCAGCCCAAGGTGATGTTTACCATGGCGCCCGAGGTAATGCCGCGGGTGATTGAGCGGGCGTCGACGTTTGCCGACGACACCGTTAAGGCGGCGGCTCTGCAAACCACGCAGCGACTCTACGAGTTCATGGATCCGCGCGTGTCCAAGACGCGCGGCCTTGTGCGCGTGGCGGAGCTCAACGACATGGAGCTCCAGGACATCTGCGTGTTTGGCGATGCCGATAACGATACCTGCATGGTGGCCGACGCCGGCGTGGGTGTGGCCATGGCAAACGGCAGCGACGCCACCCGCGCCGCCGCCGACTATGTAACCGCCAGCAACGACAAAGACGGCATCGCGATCTTTATCGAGGAACATCTGCTGTAGCGCAGGGGGAGAACCACCACAAAGTGGGCAGGCACCTTTGTGGTGACCTCAGGCGATTTGGGCGAATTGATACCGAAAATCTGCTCAAAAATTCAAATTTGATTGTATGAACATCATGTTTCTAACCACCGATGAGTTAAAGATATTCCCATCAATTTGGTAGTCTATTCCTCCCGGTTAATGATCTACCGTTCACGGTCGATTTTCGACCGTTCACAGGACGCATGCTCTTGAGCAAAATGTTGTGCAAATAAATCTAATGCCATTAAAAAATATTAGGCAACTAAATTACCAGCAGAAACAAAAATTAGATAACGAATAAACGAAGGCAAATCTGAGTAAATGTCAAGAGAATTGAGAATTCGCTACAAAACTATCGGTATTTTTGCTCAGATGTTCAAACAATCGTTACAATATGGATTACTAAGCGTGCGCAATTACAGATTGCGCAGATACGTTTGATAGTGAAAGAGCAAGATCGCGGTCTCTTGGGGAGGAGACATCGATGAAAGCGAATTCGGACAAATCTAAGCAGAGTAATAAAGCGACGCGCCGTGTACTGGCAGGCGTTTTGTGCGGAGCCTCCGTGTTGAGCCTGGTACTGTCGCTCGTCATGCCTCCGATCTCGCAGGCCATTGCCAACGATGGTCAGGCAGTTTCTGCCGAGGAAACTGTGATGGGGGGGGGTTCCTCAAGTGAGTCTACTGATGTAGAAAACACCAACAACGGGGATACCGAAAACCAGAATAGTGACGAGGTCGAGGGTGACGAAACCTCTGGTGACGCTGCTTCCGAGGCGGTTCCGTTGTCTGATGACACGGAAGCCGATGGTGCTGCGCAGCCTGCGGATGATGGAGAGCCTGTCTATAAGGTCGCTACTATTGCAAATGAAGGTGAGGCTCAGGGACTTAAAAAAGATGCGGACGATTACACGCTGCTGAAGAGTGACGATGATTTGTCTACCTATCTTGACATGGAGAATAAGCCCGAAAAACTGCGTCTTGCGGCTGATATTAGTTCGAGTACATCAATCACCATCAGCCAAAACACCACGATTGACCTTGCGGGTCACAAGCTTTATTACCGCACTGGCAACAACGACACGTTCATTACGGTAATGAGTGGTGCACTTACTATTGAAGACAATATTGAAGATAACACTGCCCAGGTAAGCGATGCACCTTCGGTCGTTGCTAACGATCCTGGCCAGCTCGCAATCATAAAATGGACCGGTGACAAGAACGATACTCCTCAGAGCCTAACCTATTACGAAACCACGAGCACGCCTAACGAAGATGCTCTCGGCACCACTGAAACCACGACACAGCATGTCGTCAGCGGTTTCGGTGCAATTGTCGGTGCGTCCGAAGGCGGATCGGTTCAACAAGTCATTTCTGTTGAGGACGGCGGTACGCTTAACCTCAACGGAGGCATGATCACAACGCCTCGTACCCTGGGCAACAACGGTCACGTTATTTTATCTCAAGGTACTGTCAATATTTCTGGCGGGTATGTCACCAACGGTAACGGCGGCGGCTGGGGCGGTGGCCTGTGCATAACGGGCAACAATGCCAAGCTCGAAATGACAGGCGGTGTGATCGCGGGAAACAAGGCGGGCTCTGGCGGCGGCGTCTATGCTGACAATGGCGCCACGCTGAACCTTGCGGGCGGAGTTATCTCTGGCAATGCTACGTATGGATATCCTATCAACAATGGTTTAAACACTGACGGGGGCGGCTACGGTGGCGGCGTTTATACCAAGGGCACAAACGTTACCATTAGCGGCTCCGCCTGTATAACTAACAACCAAGTCAACGCTTACATCAGTGATGGCAATCTGTCCAACAATGGTCTGCTCGGCGGCGGCGGCATTGCATGTACGTACGGTGGCAAGCTCAGCTTAGAGGGCGGCTTCGTTACGGCTAACTATTCCAAAGAGGCTGGCGGCGGTATCTACGCTGGTTTTTACAATGGGTCCATCGGGTTTGAAATGACTGGCGGTACGATTGCCGGCAACAAATCTGTAAACGCTGAGGGCGGTGGTCTCCGTATTTCCACCGGTACTACCGGCGATATTGGGACTAAGCCGGGCACGTCCAACAAGATTTACATCACCAACAACAAGACCATGACGGGTGAGAGCCGCGGTGGCGACTGGGGTGGCGGAGGCGTCTTTATCCAGCAGGGCGGCAAGCTCAACATCGTAAAGACGCTGATCACTAATAATGAGGCCGGCGGCTGGGGCGGCGGCGTTGGTGCGTGCCCTACGGGCGAGACGATCGTCTCGCACTCAAATGGTGCCGCAATCTACAACAATTCGGATCATGGTGAGCACGTCTCCGCCAAAGGTCATGATAAGGATCTGGACAGCAACACTAACTACATTACCAAAGACTTCAAAGATGCCGGTCACAAGGATTTCTTCCTCGTGCGCAAGGATGACAGCAATAAGACGGTTGCAGTTGTGCTCGGCAAGATGCTCGGCGGCGGCTCAGCTGGCTGGAAGGGCACCTGCGATCGCCAGAAGATCACCATCGATCCTAATGGCGGCGCCGAGGCCAAGTTCATGTTCGGTTTGGAGGCCCATCCGAATGAAGAGGCCGTAAAAAAGGCGAAATTGGCAGCTACGACCATCATCAGTGGTAACTACTCCTACACCCACGGTGGCGGCATTATGACCAACGGCGACCTCACCGTCGGCGAAGTCAGTGATTTGAGCGTTTATCCGAACATGACGCTCAACGCTACCAAGGTGCTTGTAGATGCAGGCGGAGAGCTGCAAAAGCTTGATGGACACGGGTACAAGTTTAAGCTGCTCCGCAAGGATGGCCCCACTGAGCCTTCTTGGAAAGAGGACGGTACATTAGATATGGGCGAGTGCAGTGTTGCGGGCAAGGCGTCTGTTGATCAAACAAGCGGCCATATCACCTTCGACTCTGGCAAGGACTATTCTTCGGGACAATACGTTTTCTATCTAGTTGAGGAACCCATCAGCGGCGAAAACGAATTGAATACCAAATTCGATGAAACCATTTACAAGATCGTGGTAAAAGTTGGTGACATACCATACAAAACCGACCAACTCATGCAGATTCCTATTAATTATTACACGGTAGAAGGAGTAACCGTTTCTAAAAAGGCAGAGAAGGATAACGTCTTCAAACCACTTCATTCTGATTCCGGAGACTATTCCGTTAGGTACTCAGAGGACAACACAACGGCTACGGTTACTATCGGCAACGATGATAAGCCGACCTTTACCAACAAAATTGAGCCCTATAACTCTCTTGGTTCCTGGACGCCTGCGGCAACTAAGGTCGTTAAGGGCGGCGAGATGAAGGAGTTTACGCTCGAGTTTGCGGATAACGAGGAGTTCGATAATGCCAGGAGGGTTAAGACCAAAGCCGGCGGCGTCGAGCCTCAGAAGCTTTATTTCCCCAATATTGAGTACAACCTTGACGACTTGAAACAGGGGGATTCTGGTGATCCGGGTCGTGGCGCTTGCAAAGACTTCAAGTACTACGTGCGTGAGAGTACAGAGGTTTCGCTGTTCTCGAACTATACGTACGACAAGTCGGTCTATCGATTTGATGTCAGGATGAAGGACAATGAAGAAGGTAAAATCGAACCCGAGATAGTGACCTTTACCACAATCAAGGACGCTCACGGTGATCCTATCGCCGACTCGAAGCCCATTAACTTTGACAGTACCAAGCCCAAGTCCACCCCCACCTTCACCAACACCTACTCCACCTCTTTGCCCCTTTCTGGTATGTCGGGCGTCACACTGACGTACCTTGCCGGCGCGGCGGTGCTTTGCGCTGCTGCGGCCTGGATGCACATTCGTCGCAAGGCGAATGCGAAGGGAGGTGAGCATCGTGAATAAGAAAGTTTGCTCCTTCCCGATCTTGTTTGCACTGCTTGCCCTCCTGATCGGCACCTGCGCGGTTGTGTTCCCCGCATCCGCGCAGGCCGTGCCGACCTCGACCGGTTCCATCACGGTGAGCGGCACCGTGGCGCGCAGCTACGACGCCTACCAGATCTTTAGCGCCAACGTCGTCGACGGCGACAGCGACGCCAAGATCGCCACCGACCTCGCCTGGGCAAGCGACGCCGTGCGCGACGCCGCGCTGCCTGTGCTGCACAGCGCCGGCATGCCCAACTCCCAGACCACCGCGCAGGAAGCTGCCGAATGGCTCAACGCCGATTCCCACCTTACGAGCGCGCTGAGCGCACAGCTCGCTCGTTCCCTCCAGAGCTCTGACGCCGTGCCCCTTAACGCGGGCACGGCGTCAGAGCTGCCCTGTGGCTACTGGCTCATCGTCGCCGACGACGACTCCATCGCCCAGGGCGAGGCCGGCACCGCGCCGGTCATGGCCCTGGTCGGCGGCAGCGCCGTCACCGTCAAGCCCAAGGCGGCGACGCCCAAGGTGGTCAAGCACGTGCTGGAGGACAGCACCGCCGCCTGGCAGAAGGCCGCCGACGCCACGGTCGCCGACGACCTGTACTGGCGCCTCTCTGCCACGGTCCCGGCGGGTCTTACCGCCTACGACACCTATACGGTGCAGTTCGTTGACACCATGAGCGCGGGGCTCGACCCCTCCAAGGTCGCTGCGAGCATGCATGTATACGTGGCGGCAGGCGCGGACGGCGACTTCGATGCCGTCTCGACTAGCAAAGACGGGCGCGTAGGCACCGACCCCGCGAAGGGTTGGACCGACATCACTGCCCAGTGCAGGGTCTCGGTCGACGGCAAGTCCTTCACCGTGCGCACCGGCGACCTCATCGCCGCGCTCGGCGGGGCAGACGCCTTCACCGCGGGCGCCCGCGTGGTCGCCGTGTACAATGCGCCGCTCAACAGCGCATGCAACCACGGCATCGCGAAGGGCAACCCCAACGAGGTCTACCTGCGCTACCCGCGCTCTCCCCTCGCCGACCAGTCCGGCGACGCCGGCTTCACCCGCACGCCGAGCGACGATGCGTGCGCCTACACCTGGGATCTCGCGCTTACCAAGCGCGGCAGCGACGGCGACAAGCCGCTTGCCGGGGCGGTCCTGAGCATCACCGACGACCGCGGCCGCACGCTGTCGGCCGACGGCACGTGGGATGCGGAGGGCAAGGCCACCGTCACCACGGGCGAGGACGGCCGCGTGACCGTCTCGGGCGTGGACTCGGGCAAGCTGGAGGTCCGCGAGCTCAAGGCGCCCAAGGGCTACACCGCCTTTGAGGGCACGCGCTCCGTGACGGTCAAGGCCGAGGGCCTGGATGTCGACCAGGTGGCCGCCGCCAAGCCCAAGCTCACCATCACGGCCGAGTCGCCCCTGCGCGCCGACAGCGCGGACGGGTCGACGGGCAGCCTGGAGGCGTCGATCATTAATACGCCCACCGGCACACCCCCTAGCATTACCACCGGAGGCTTTATGCCCTTGACTGGCGATATGGCAATGTACGCCGTGGCCGCCGCAGCGGTCGCCGGAGCCGCGCTCATCGTGGTCGCGCTCTTGGTCAAGCGGGGAGGTGGCAGCCATAAAGAGTAGCTGGCAGCCCCACCGAGAGCGGGGCGAAACGTAGCGAAGCAGATGCTAAGACACAGACAGATGATGACCGATCGAATGAGAACCAACCGGAAAACGGAGGAAAAGAAGATGAGCATGAACAAGAACATCGCACGCCTGGCAGTAACCGCCGGCCTCACAGCAGCGCTGAGCTTCGGCGGAGTTATGGCCCCGGTGACCATGGCGTTTGCTGCGGAGGGCGACGATACGATCACGATCACGCAGAACGAGAACAATGGAGCCACCAAGTTCAAGGCATATCAGATCTTTAAGGCCGATGTCGTGGACAAGGACGGGCAGAAGGTCGCGTCCAACGTCGACTGGGCGAGCGACCAAGCGAGGGATGCCGTTCGCGGCGTCCTTACGTCTGAAAACGCGCCAGGCATCACCAATTCGTCGACCGCGCAGGAGGTCGCCGACTACCTTTCTGAGGCGATCATGGATACCACTCCTACCACGGTCGTGAAGAAGGACGATCTTCTCAATAAGATTGCCCTGGCCGTCGAGAAGGACGTGCCCGCGACTGGCGTGGGTTTTGATGCTGGCACCCCCTTTACTGCCACGAGCAAGGGCTACTACCTCTTCCTGACCGATACCTCTTCGATTGGAACCAAGGACGATTACGCCGATAAGAAGCAGACCGGCACCTCGCCGATCTTTGCGGTCGTGGGCGGCGACGCAGTGAGCGTTACCGAGAAGACGAGCATCCCGACCGTGACGAAGAAGATCAAGGACGATGCTACGAGCGTCGGGTGGGCGGACAAGGCGGACTCCCAGATGGGTCAGACCGTTCAGTACAAGCTGACCGGCACGGTTGCAAACAATGTCGACACGTTCGGCACCTACTATTATGAGTTTTACGATGAGCCGTCTGCCGGTTTGACTGTTGATAAGTCCTCTGTCAAGGCCGTGATTGATGAGACTCCTATCACGCCTACTTCTGTGACCGTGTCTCCCGATTCAAATGGCAAGATGGTCTTGAGCGTAAAGTTTGACGATCTTAAGGCTGCCGCCGGGAAGGCCGGTGTCACTCTTGGCGTGGACACAAGGGTCGTTGTCACGTACAGCGCCAAGCTCGACCCGAAGAAGTCCCAGCATGTTGCTGTCGGTGGCACGGGCAACTCCAACACCGTCAAGCTCATCTACTCCAACAACCCTGGCCACGATACCAAGGGTGAGTCTGTGTCCGACACCGTGCGCGACTACACCTATGCGCTCAAGCTCGTCAAGAAGGACGCGACTGATGAGAATAAGGCGCTTACCGGCGTAAGGTTCACCATCTGTGCCACTACTCCCGACGATACTGGATCCAAGGACAAGTATGTCCAGGATGATGGCTCCCTCGGTGCTATGCCTTATGAGTTCACGACCACCGACTCCGGTGAGATTAACGTCGAGGGTCTCGATGCCGGCACCTACACCGTCAAGGAAACCCATACGCTCGCCGGCTACAACACCATCCCCGATTTCACCTTCAACATCAAAGCCACTGGCCTCGACAACGCAGAGGGTGTGGGAGAAAACAAGCTCACGGTCAAGACGAGCACCATTGGTTCCAATTTGGTCAAGGTTGACACGACCAACACGGACAACGGTACTGCTGTTTTGATTGTCAAAAACAAGCAGGGCAATGGCCTCCCCCTCACCGGTCTCAACGGCGTGACCTTCACTTGGATCGCTGGTGGCGCGGTGCTGTGCATCGGCGTGGCGCACCTCATCCGCAGCCGTAAGCAGGCTGAGGAGTCCGAGCAGGAGTAGCGCTCGCTCACCCATCCCTTTGGCGGGTGGAATGTGGTGGCCATGAGACTTGCGGACACCTTTCTCGTTCATCGACATTCTTGCTTTGCCATTCTCTTTTCGGGGCAGACTCCGCACTGGAGTTTGCCCCGTTCTTTTTGAACAGCGCAGCCGGGGCGCCGTCGCTCGTATGATTGAGCGTATGATTAGCGAACAAATGTTTGCAAATATTGCGTTTACCAGCTGTAAGTGCGAGTGCTCGCAGTAAAATACCCTTACGACGCATTCCGTGCGCGGGCGGCCGACGACTCGATCGGAGGTCCCCAAATGCTGAAATTCCTTAACGCGCTCGCCGCCCTCGCGGCGGTAGGCTCGTTCGTCATCGCGTTTCTTGACTCGTATGAGGTTCGGTTTAAGGTCCGTAGGCGCACGCGCGGTGCGGACGGTAGAAGGCATTTGCGCTGCAACAAGCGCAAATAAGAATGCCCGGGGTTAGAGGCCCGGGCATTTAACAAAACCAGAAAACTAGGCCGCCCGCGCTTTCGAACACTTACGCGGGATGCGTCGTTTTCTATTGCCATTGTATCCCGAATCGCCCAGCCGATTCGGGATATTTTGAAAACTCAAATGCGGGCCCATACTTGCACTGCGCAATGTTGCCAGGCTGCGTTGCGCAGCGCATGAGCTCGCTAATCGGCTATTATTTGTTCAGACAACTTGAGTTGTAGAGGAGTGACCGGCGATGGTGCAGGGCGCCAAACATATGAAGAGCAGTAACGCCGCGGACAACGGCGGCTCAAGCCCTCAGCCCAAACCTCAACCAAAGCCCAAGCGCCGTCGCAAGCGACTGCCGCGCTGGGCCGACCGGCTCATCACCATCGTCATCATCCTTATTGGCGTGGGCCTTATGACCTGGCCGTGGATCTTGGATCGGCTCGAGGCCTCGGGCGTGTTCAACCAGATCAGCACCGTGTCCAGCACCGTGGACGCGCTGTCTGCCGAGGAGCGCGAGCGCATCCTGCTCCAGGCGCGCTCCTATAACGAGCAACTTGCCGGCGAGGCCATCGAGCTCCCCGCCGACCAGATCGAGCCCTACGCCCAGCAGCTCATCTTTGACCGCGACCCCATGATGAGCTGGGTCGAAATCCCCTCCATCGACGTGAGCATGCCTATCTACCACGGCACGAGCGAGGAGGTCCTCATGGCGGGCGTCGGCCACCTGGAGGGCACGAGCCTGCCGGTGGGCGGCGCCTCGACGCATTGCGTGCTCACCGCGCACTCGGGCATGCGCAACCTGAGCATGTTCGACGACATCCATTCGCTGGAGCCCGGCGACCTGGTGCTGCTGCACACCATGAGCAAGACGCTCGCCTACAAGATGGTGGACTCCGAGGTCGTGCTGCCCGAGGAGATGGAGTCGCTGACCATCGAGCCCGGCGCCGACAGGGTGACGCTCGTCACCTGCACGCCCTACGGCGTGAACGACCATCGCCTGCTGGTGCACTGCGTGCGCACCAAGTACAACAAGAAGGACGTCGACAAGCAAAAGGCGCTGGCCGGCCGCCACTGGGGCAAGCGCGAGTTTGCCGTGCTCATCGTGGTCGTGGCCATTGTGCTGTTGCTGCTGGACATCGTGATCCACGCGGTCCGCAAGCGCCGCAAGGCCAAGGCCTCGGCATAAGACATCGTTCAGAACCACCACAAAGGGGACAGGCACCTTTGTGGCGGTCGGGGCTTTCAAACCATCACAACATTCGATGAAAATTGCGATTTTGGCGAAAAGCGTCGAATGTTGTGATGGTTTTTGTTGCGGACAGTACGGTCTTCGTTGCGGGCGGGACGGTCTTCGCTGCGGACGAGACGGTTTTCGCTATGGACGGTGCGGTTTCGTTGCAGAACCGCCAGCCCGCCGCCTGTCAAACGCCGCCCTCGTTACGTTTTCGCTGCATTTGGCTAAAGCACCTGCTCCAAGCGGCGTTGCCTTGTATACTAGAGCGGTTTATCTGTTATGCGGAAGGGAGCGCCTATGGCACTCAGCGAGAAAGACGTGCGCGGCATCGCCGAGTACGCAAAGATCGCACTGACCGATGACGAGCTCACCCAGATGACGTCCTACATGAACGACGCCGTCCAGATGCTCGAGCCCGTCTTGCAATATGACTTGCCCGACGTGGAGCCCACGTTCCATCCCATCGGAAGCCTGTCCAACGTGATGGGCGATGACCTGCGCGAGCCCGAGCGCGACCTGCCGCTCGACGTCGCGCTCGAAAACGCCGGTAGCGCGCGCGACCGCTACTTCCGCGTGCCGTCCATTTTGGGAGAGGGGGAGAGCGAGTAATGGCGCTAAGCTTCGATTCCCTTACCGCCGCCCAGATCGCCGCGGGCGTTGCTGCCGGCGACTTTACCGCTACCGAGGTGGCCCAGGCCTCCCTTGCCGCCATCGAGGCGCGCGAGGGCGGGGTCCAGGCATTCCTGCAGGTGTCGCCCGAGCTTGCGCTCGAGGCCGCTGCGCGCGTGGATGCCGACCGTGCCGCAGGCAAGCCGCTGCCCCCGCTCGCGGGCGTGCCGCTGGCCATCAAGGACAACATGAACCTTGTGGGCACGCGCACCACCTGCGCTTCCCGCATGCTCGAGAACTACCAGAGCGTCTACACCGCCACCTGCGTCCAGCGCATGCTCGATGCCGGCTGCCTGCCCATGGGCAAGGCCAACATGGACGAGTTTGCCTTTGGCAGCTCCACCGAGAGCTCGGCGTTCCACCGCACCAATAACCCCTGGGATACCGAGCGTGTGCCCGGCGGTTCCTCGGGCGGTTCCGCTGCCGCCGTCGCCGCGGGCGAGGTCGCGCTCTCGCTGGGCTCGGACACCGGCGGCTCCATTCGTCAGCCGGCGTCGCTGTGCGGCGTGGTGGGCTTTAAGCCCACGTATGGCGCCGTGAGCCGTTATGGCGTGGTTGCCTTTGGCTCGTCGCTCGACCAGGTGGGCCCCTTTGGCCGCACGGTCGAGGATGTGGCGCTTGCCATGAACGCGCTTACCGGCGCGGGCCACGATCCGTACGACTGCACCAGCCAGGATTGCGCCGTCGACTTTACCGAGCATCTCAACGACAGCATCGAGGGCAAGCGCGTGGGCATCATCCCCGCGTTTATGGAGGCCGAGGGCCTGATGCCCGAGGTCAAGGCCGCTGTTCAGCGCGCCGCCCAGGAGCTGCAGAACCAGGGTGCCGAGCTCGTGGAGGTCGACCTGCCGCACCTGGACGCCGCCATCGCCGCCTACTACGTCATCGGCCCGGCCGAGGCGTTCTCCAACCTGGCCCGCTTCGACGGCATTCGCTACGGCTACCAGGAGGAGGGCTGCGCCAACCTGTCCGACCAGAGCTCGCTTTCGCGCGCCCACGGCTTTGGCGCCGAGGCCAAGCGCCGTCAGATGCTCGGCGCCTACCTGCTGAGCTCGGGCGTGTACGACAAGTACTACTACGCCGCGCAAAAGGCCCGCACGCTCATCACGCAGGACTACGACGCAGCGTATGCCAAGGTGGACACCATCCTCATGCCCGCCTCGCCGCGCACGGCCTTTAAGTTTGGCGAGATTAGCGACCCCACGCAGATGTACCTCTCCGACCTGTACACCATCTCGCTCAACATTTGCGGCAACGGTGGTATCTCGGTGCCGCTGGGCCTGGGCGCGGACAGCAAACTGCCCGTTTCTGCCCAGCTGGTGGGACCTGCCTTTAAGGACCGTCAGCTGCTCACGTTTGCCCGCGCCCTGGAGCGCGGCTTTGCCGATGCCGCCACGGGTGCGCCCGCGCTTTCCGTCGCGCCCGATTTTGCCGGGAAGGGAGGCGAGCTGTAATGAAGGAGCTTTCCGAGGTCCTGCAGGATTGGGAGGCCGTGATCGGCCTGGAGATCCATACCGAGCTCACCGCACTCGACACCAAGATGTTCTGCAACTGCAAACTCAGCCACGATGATGAGCCCAACGCCAACGTGTGCCCGGTGTGCCTGGGCCTGCCCGGCGCCCTGCCGGTGCCTAACAAGAAGGCAATCGAGAGCATCGTCAAGGCGGGTCTCGCCACCAACTGCGAGATCCAGCGCCACTCGATGTTCTACCGCAAGCACTACTTCTATCCCGATATGGCCAAGAACTTCCAGACCACGCAGGGTCCGGTCGCCTTTGCCATGTACGGCCACCTGGACCTGGACGTGACCGGTCGCGGTGCCGCCGAGCGCCCCGACTGCGCGTTTGGCGAGGCCGAGGCCCAGAGTCTGGCGAGCGCTTCGGCCAACGCCGAGGGCCTGTCCACGTCCATGACGTCGACCATGCGCGAGGGCAACCAGCGCGCCGGTCACCTGGCTAGCTACGACGCGTCCAACCTGCAGATGCCCGAGCGTCGCGA
>CABUZF010000013.1 GCA_902495985.1 uncultured Collinsella sp. | reverse complement strand
CGCATGGGTCTGCCCGTCGCCAAGCTCATCGTCGCGAGCGACAAGAACAACGTGCTGGCCGACTTCCTGACCACCGGCGTCTACGACCGCAACCGTCCGTTCTTTACGACCATCTCGCCGTCGATGGACATCCTTATTAGCTCCAACCTAGAGCGCATGCTCTACTTCCTGTCCGATGGCGACTGCGAACTCGTTGCCGGCCTTATGGAGCAGCTGGCACAGACCGGTCGCTACGAGGTACCCGCCGAGCTGCTGGCCAAGATCCAGAGTGTGTTTGGCTGCGGCTGGGCCAGCGAGGACGAGGTCCGCGCTGCTATCAAGAACTGCTGGGATGCAAACGGCTATGTGATCGACCCGCACACCGCTTGCGGCTATCACGTCTTTGAAAAGGTCGCCCCCGCCGAGGGCGCCAAGGCCCGTGTGCTGCTTTCGACCGCCAGCCCCTACAAGTTCCCGCGCGCCTGCTGCGACGCCCTGGGGCTCGACGTTCCCGAGGACGACTTTGAGGCCATGCACGTGCTCGAGCAGGCAACCAACACGGTCGCCCCGGCACAGCTCGCCGAGCTCGAGTCCAAGCCCGTCCGCTTCGAAGACGTCTGCGACGTCGATGAGATGGCCAGCTACGTAGAGCAGGCTGCAAAAAAGATAGCAACCAACTAAACCCCTTATAAGGCGCCGGCGAAAGCCGGCGCACCTTCTTTTATCAGATACCTACCGGGATGATGACGAACGTGCATAGCGTGCCTGGCTGTTTAGTTCGTCGCGAGTTCCGCACGCAAAGGAAAGCACTTAATGTGCTTTCCGTCTTGCGCAGGACTGCCCGAGCAGCGAACTAAACAGCCAGGCACGCCAGGAGGACTCACATGATCAAGATCACCGTCCCAGCAACAAGCGCCAACTTGGGCATTGGCTACGATACCCTCGGCATGGCCGTCAGCCTCTACTCGCACTTTACCTTTGAGCGCGCCGACAAGCTCACCATCACGGGCTGCCCCGAAGAGTTCCAAAACGAGAACAACCTGGTCTATGTGAGCTTTGTCGATGCGCTGGCCGCATGGGGCGAGCCGGCTTTTCCCGTTGCCATCGACATTCAGACCGACGTGCCCGTCGCCCGCGGCCTGGGTTCCAGCTCCACCTGCGTCGTCGCCGGCATCATGGCTGCCGCCGCGTTGACGGGCCATACCGTCGACCGCGCCGAGCTCGTCCGCATCGCCACCGAGGTCGAGGGCCATCCCGATAACGTCGCCCCCGCTATCCTGGGCGGCGCCGTCTGCTCCTTTACGCCGACCGATTCGCTCCCCCAGTGCCTGCGCTACGAGGTGAGCGATCGCCTGCGTTTTATTACCGTGATTCCGCCCTACGAGGTGCATACGAGCGAGGCCCGCAAGGTTGTGCCACAGGAGATTCCGCTCTCCACCGCCGTGTGGCAGATGGGCCGCATCGCCGGTATGACGCGCGGCTTGGAGACCGGCGACCTTGACCTGATTGCCGCCGCTAATGACGACCGCATTCAGGAGCCCTATCGTCGCCGCCTCATCCCCGACTACAACGCCGTGCGCGACACCTGCCTTAACGGAGGCGCTAAAACCATCTGGATTAGCGGCTCGGGCTCGACCCTCATGGCTGTGACCGACGACACCATCGTGGCAAAGTTCCTGCAGGTCAAGCTGCGCGAGCAGTTCCCCAAGTGCGACACGCATATCCTCACGTGCGACACGGAAGGCGCTCAAATCGAGTACCTGTAGCGCCCTGCCTCATTGCTCTCACCGGTCCCCTTGGGGCTTCCCCTGAAAACGTCCTCGATCATGAATTGCCCCGTCGTGCGCTTCGCGCGACGGGGCAATTCGATCTGCGGATTGTTTTCAGGGGAAGCCCCAAGGGGACCTGCGCAGCCTCGACAGGATAATCGCATTCGCTGATTTAATCTTGTACTCCAACGGAGCCACGGACGAGAGGCCTTCGCGCTGCGGAATAATTTTGAGGGGAACACCCCGACCATTCCTGCGTTTACCTTGCTGAGGATGTCTACAGGGACCCACGCTTTGAAGGGGCGCCGGCAGATAGGGGCTTTTTAGGTTACATAATAAACTGTTTATCTATGCTACTATTTAACTAGGCATCGCAGTATGGAGGTGGTCAAAGTGTTACGCACACTCAAAGCTTCGTTTTTCCTCTCGATACTTTTGATATTACCGATATGTTTCTCGTTTAGCCCTTCGACTGCTTATGCTGCAGAAAGCGATGCTGTCGCAATTTCTGGCGCAACCCAAGATTTTGATTTAACGAAAGGTCCCGAGCAGTCTCATCAAATCAAGCTTAAGGATGGGACCGTTGCAGTAATAGGAATTAAAAAAACCAATGAGCCCAGCCTGATATGGGACAGTTACTACAACAACGCATCTGGAACTTGGACTATCTATTACAACAGTCCTTTTATTTATCGCGAATTCAAGATCAAGATAGCGAACTCGCTCATTACCAGCGCTTGGGGACAAAACTATACGACTATCGGCTGTACGGTAACTAACGAGTCCTTTATATGGAACTCGAAACAGGCGACATATCGACTCAACTATGAATCGATGGGGATGACGTCCGGTATCGCCGTGTTGCAAGCGACCATGGAAGGCAGCACGCTCCACACCTATGCAAACTAGACTCACATCAATTGAGGAAGTTCAATGATCTCAATTCCTGCACGCTCAGACATTATGATCGCTCTCGTTTTGATTCTCATCGGAGTGTTTATTTGGCGTATCTGCAAATGGGTTAAAAACAAGAAATAGTTGATAAAACGTATATGCCATTTATGCGATGCTTGGGGCCGTTAAATCGGCCCCTATTTCTATAGCTTTTCAAGCAGCAGTCACCCATTTGGAAGTCGCAATGCCATTCATACGATTTCGGCCCTTTAAGCCGCTTTCTATTGGTAGGGACTCTTGCTGGTAAGGATTGCTTACTAGATACAAACCTCGGCAATAAATTGGGTTAGGCTGCGCTGGTTTCTTTGTATTCGAAGACTGGTTCTAGGAGGTCTTCGATGTTGCAGTGGAGGGCTTTTGCTATGGCTCTTACGCTTGTTACCGAAGCTTCGTTGATGTTTCTCTGGCGCTGCTCGTACATTTGGATTGAGCGGAGTGACACACCCGATTCGTATGCTAGGTCTTGTTGGGTTTTCTTAAGCTTCTTTCTTGCTAACGCAAGTTTTGTTTGCCTGGACGCTTTCTTCGCCATATCGCAGACGAGGCGAGCCACACGTTCCTCCGAGGCTTCGTGCCAGGGGTAGTACAGACTGCGTAGCACATCAAATGGAACGACATGCAGCAAATCTTCGAAAGACTCTCCTAGGCGCCACTGAAGGTATGCCAATATCCAGCCTGTCCAATATTCCGGTGTCTTTTCGAATCGGTAGGTTCGATTTGGCATCGGCCTTGATTGATAGCCGGACCTTTCGGCAATGAGCGCGAACAGCTCAACGCCCGATTTTCCCGACACTACCCATGCGTTGCCGCGTTCAAACTCGCGGGCTACGCCGCTCAGGCAAAAGAGTTCAGCGACCTCGGACCCTTCCGCTCCATAGTCGTTTACGGCATAGTCAAAACAGTCGCCGAGGTTGCTCATTGCGTCCTCAAGGTAATAGACGGGGTATGTCCTACTCGGCCCACAATCCGTTAACTCTTGGATCATTTAAATCAACCCTCCCTGCCATCAAATCCCTAATGTCGACACCATCAGAGTCAAATCCGTTTACCGTATCCAGGTACTTTCGTCGAGCGTTCTGTTCTCGCTCAAATCGTTTGGGATAAAACTCGGCTCCTGAGGCCTGCTTCCAATCGCGGAACCTGATCGCCGAGAACGCGCGCTCACTCATAAGCGCATATTGAATGCCCAAATCCCCCAAAAACATAATGCGCTGCAGTTGCCTGAGCGAAATCATGCCGTTAACGAACTGTCTTGCAAACGAGAAATAGGAATCGTCTGCACGATAGCCTCGAATAACGTCATAGGGAGAAATATCAATCAGGCAGTTATCCAGCAGATAACGAAGCCCCTCGCGTGCTACTGGCGTTGAAACATTGAACTCTCTGTTATTCGCCAGAATTGCAAGCCAGTTGAGAATCGAGAACTCACCTGATTCCAAATCCAAAATCGCAAGGCCATCTAAATCAAGCTCATATCGATTGGCAATGCCATCAGACTCGGTCCGACATGCCCACTCCATTGCCATTTCCTCATGCGGTGTGCAATAAAACCCGCGCCCATAGTCATTGAATTGCCTGCATTTATCCAACGATGGATGCTCGACAACAACCTCCGACCCGTGCCAAAGCTCCATATCGACCTCCTAAAAAATATCACCTCAGCGATAGTTTACCAATAACTATCACTGAGGTGATATAGATAGGAGCTTTTGAAGGGCTGCAGCCTGACTAGAGGCAGGCCTCGGCGATGCGCTTTTTTAGTTCGTCGATGCCGGTGCCGGTTTGGGAGCTTGTGATGATTACGTTTTCGGCCGGGACGTTGAGCTGCTTTTTGATGGCTGCTGCTTGGCGGGCCTGCTGGGTGCGGCTGAGTTTGTCGGCCTTGGTGAGGCAGACGATAAAGTTGAACTCGTTGCCCTGCAGGTAGTCGATCATGTCATGGTCGAGTTTACTGGGGTCGTGGCGAATGTCCACCAGCGACACAACCAGGTTAAAGCTGCGCTCGGAGTCGAAGAAGTCGCCAATGAGCTCGGCCCAACGGTCGCGCTCGGCCTTGGAACGGCGGGCGAAACCGTAGCCTGGCAGGTCCACAAAGTGCACGTCGTCGGCCTCGAAGAAGTTGATGTTGCTCGTCTTGCCCGGCGTACTCGAAACCTTCACCAGGTTCTTGCGGCCAAAGAGCTTGTTCATGATGGACGACTTGCCCACGTTGGAGCGGCCGACAAAGCTCACCTCGGGGCAGGTGGACTCGGGGATCTGCGAAACCTTGCCGTAGCTGGCGACGAACTTGGCAAGCTGATAGTTAATGGAATCGGCCATGGACACTCCTTGGTCGTAGGTTCTTACAAATAGACGCGCTATTGCGCAGCGGCAATGCGGCGGACGATATCGAGCGTGATGTCACTTGCGACACGCGCGTACTCGAACAGATCGAACTCGCGCTCGCAAATTGCATCGTACGCCTCGTCACAATTATCGCTGATAGCGCGCAACACCAGGCAATCGACACCATTTTTGGTTGCGACATGGGCAATTGCCGCGCCCTCCATGCCGACACAATCGGCATGCGTCGCCTCGATAGCGTCGTTGCGCATGGTAGCGCCCGTCACAAAGCGGTTACCCGTGGCAATCGTGCCGACCAGGAACTGCTTGGTGCCCTCGTTCGAAGCGACTGCATTTTTCGAAGCGTCAACAAACCCACGCTCAGCAAGCACGTCGGCGGCAATATCGACCAGCGCGGGCGTCGAGCCAAACTCCTCGAGCCCCGGTGCGGACTCGGCGATAAGCGCGGTATCGGTATCCAGATAGCGTAGGCGTTTGCCAATGACCACGTCGTCGATATGGAGCTTGGGGTTCAAACCGCCCGCAATGCCCGAAAACACAACAGCCTGCGGAGCATACTTGCTAATGAGGTGCTGTGTTGCAGCGGCGGCGTTCACCGTGCCCATGCCCGCCGTTGTGGCGACAACTGTCAGGCCGTCGAGCTCACCGCTCACAACGGTCAAGCCTGCCTCCCGTGCCTCGCAAACGTCGCTCAGCTCTTCCTTAATCTGCATGATCTCTTTTTCGAGCGCACCGATAATCGCAATGGTAGCCATGCCATTCCCCAAACCTATTCGAAATTCTCAACCACGGTATGGTACCAGCATTTTGTTTGACCTCGTCAAACGAACACGCTAAGCCAGTGCAGCTCGCGTATCAAACAGAGCCTTTGCAATCGCGGCCGTAATCTCGCTCGAGCGGTCGCTCCACGGCATCGATGTCATGATACCCATGACATAGGTACAGCCATCGATGTCGATAAGGCCCGCATCGCATGTCGAGTAGTAACCATCCTCGCTAATCCAGCCTGCCTTGTTGCGCACCAAAACCTGCTCGTCCGCAATGCCATCGCGAATAAACGAGCGCGATGTTGATGCCAGAAGGCCCGACAACCACTGTGAAGTCTCGGTATCCATGCTCAGATACTCGCTCATCTCACGCCATAACCTCGCAGAAGTGCGCGGGCAGTAGGTCGGAAAATCACTCATCGGATCCAGTGCCGTATCGTAACCGATGCCAAGACCGACAATCCAATCCTCGTAACCGACACGGTCAAACGCCGCACGTAACGCAATAAACGAATCGTTGTCTGAATAAACGACCGCGGCCTCGATCAAGTCGCGTACCGTCTGCCAACCCATGTTGTAGCCACCATAGGTGCCAAGGAAGTCATCGAGTGAAACCTGGCCCGTCTCGACCAGAGATTCGCAGATGTACAACGCATAGAGTGCCTTGTAGCTACTCGCACCGTACACCTCGACATCAGCGTTATACGTCACGCCCTTACCGCTCGACAGGTCGTAAAACACCACGCCCACATCGCCCAGCTCCTGCGCCTGGTCAAGCGCATTCTGGAGTGCGGCGAGGTTCTCATCCTCCAGGGCGAGGATCTGGTCATCAACCAGTGAGAAGGTCTGCACGGTATCGCCTGAGGGAATATCGTTAAAGTCCGCCTTCGAAAGCCCCGTCTTGAGGTTCGCTGTCGACAGGGTTTGACTTGCGGTGACTTTAGATTCAGAGACCTTTTTGTTTTGCGTCTGTACCGTTGACGCATCTGAATGTGCCATTCGCTCCGATGCGTAGGTTTTGGCGGTAATTCCGAGGATAATAACCGCCGACGTTAGCATCCCAATGGCGGCAATCTTCCTCACGCGGATGCGAGTGTCGGCAAGGCCACACGAAGACGTGTCCTTCGTCTTATATCTGCTGCCATGCTGCGGCACATACTCGTCCCGCGATGCGATGTTTCGCACGTGGTCTCCTGACTGCTACCGTTTATATACGAGCAGCATGATACCGAGCAGGTATTTCTTTCCAAAGATATTCAGCGGCGTTTAAGGTGTCTTTAAAGAAACCACAAGCGTATTTATCCAAATGGCACGATTCTGTTGCGCATCTCACCGCAACCTTGACCAGTCTTTTTGGGACGGGGCTCTTTGGCAATCAACTTGGTGCCCAGGGGCGCTCATTTAAGTCTGTCCCCAATGAGTGCCCTTGGGGAGCGAAAATGGCTCGCTAGCCGATGGCGTTTTTGAGTTCCGCGCGGCGCTTTTTCATGCCGGTCATAACGGCATTACGCAACTCGGGCATGCGCGCGGTATCCATCTGAGGTACGCCCTCAAGCTTATAGGGAATGCCCAGTTGCTCGTACTTGACGACACCCATCGTGTGATACGGCAGCATTTCCAGGCCCACCACGTTGTGCCATGGAGCGATGAGGCGACCGAGCTTCTCGCACTCCTCCACCGTGTCGGTAATGCCCGGCACCACCACGTGGCGGATAACGACCTTGATCTTGCGACGTGCAAGTTCATCGCCGAACGCCAAGATGCGTGCGGGATCGCAACCGGTCAGCTTTTTATGCTCGACCGGGTCGGCATGCTTAATATCGAGCAGTACCATGTCGGTCTCGTTGAGCACGGCATCGAACTTCTCGGGGTGGTTGGGGTCAAATGCATAGCCACAGCTATCTAGGCAGGTATGTACACGGCCATCGGGGTTGTTATGCATAGCACGAAACAGATCGGCCAAAAACTCGGGCTGCAGGAGCGGCTCGCCGCCGGACACCGTAATGCCACCGCTGCGATAGAACTCGTGGTTACTCTGGAACTCATCCATCAGGTGTTCGACGGTCACCATGGTGCCGCCGTTGACCGACCAGGTATCGGGATTGTGGCAATACGCGCAGCGCATGGGACAGCCCTGAACAAACACCACAAAGCGGATGCCGGGTCCGTCGACCGTTCCCATCGTCTCGATCGAATGCACGCGGCCAAGGGCAAACGCAGAGTCCTCGGGACGAGCGTCCACACCCTCAAGCGTCATTTCTGCCATTCGCGCTACCTTGCCTCTCCTTGGATGCAACCAATTAAAATGCCAGAGTCATTCTAGCCCATGCGTTTGCGTTTAAACGTCTCGGACTAGAACGGCACGTTTTAATCTATCCCCCATCACCATGGCTGGGGGCTACGTCGAGATGTCAGGCTGAAGAACGCTCGCCTGCGGCCTTTACGCCTTAAGCGTGAGCACCGCACCGAAGGCGGTCGGGCCGCAATGGCTCGAGATGACGCCGCCGACCTGAGTCCAGGTAACGTCCTTAAAGCCCAGATCATGCGCATAGACCTCCATGTCATCGCGCAGCTCCTGGGAAAGGCCCACCGAATACGCCAGGCCAATGTGCGAGTAGTCAATCTCGCCCTTCGCAACCATGTGGTCAATAAAGGCGCGGGCGCACTTGAGCATAGAGCCGCGGAACTTCTTGGTCGCCACGAACTTGCCGCCCGTCACCTCAATGCAGGGCTTAATCTTGAGCAGATGGGCGCCAAGGAATGCGACGTTGGACAAGCGACCGCCCGCCTTAAGAAAGGCAAGATCGGTAGGAACAAAGCCCAGCAGCACGCGGTCCATGACGGAATTCGTAAATGCAAAGATCTCGTCGACGGTGGCATCGGGGTGAGCCTCGATGTATTTGGCGGTCTCGACGACAACGAGCGACTGGCCTACCGAGACAAAGCGCGTGTCCATAGAGAACACGTAGTCGCGACCCTTGGCGGCGATCTTCGATGATTGATGCGAGCAGGTCGTGGCCTCGGAATACGCGAGATGCAGAATGGTCGCATCGGGCTGCTCAGCGTGAATGCGGTCGTACACGTGAGCAAAATCCGCAGGCGCGCAGCCGCTGGTCTTGGGCATCACGCCAAACTCGTTGCAGCGCGAATAAATCTCGAGCGGATCGATCGAGCCGTCCTCGACGGTCTCGTCACCAATCGTGACATGCATGGGCACGCGCACGATGCCGTAGCGCTCGCAGAGCTCCGGCGTCACATCCGACCCAGACTCAACCACGATTACTTACTTGCCCATTCTTATCACGACCCATCTCGACGTTGGTTTTTTAATATATGACGCACGTCCACCGTCCTGCTGCAGAACGGCCTCCAAGCGCCAAAGAGACGCCGTCCCTTGCACACAACAAAGGACAGCGTCTCCCTGGAAAACTCCGTGCTTATCTGAGATTCTACACGGTTTATTAAGGAGTGTTACTTATTCCGCAAACGGTCGCTATACGCGATAAGCGGTAGCTGGCCGCGGCAACTGCGACACATTCCGCCCAACAAGTCCAATCGTGCTCCATGCACGGTTAATGAGCGAGGCGGTAGAAATCCATCGACGCCGCACCCTCGGCGTGCAGCGCCATCGCCGGAACCGCCGACGAATAGGTACGGCTCGTAAGTGCTGCCTCGCCACCGTTGGCAAAAATCTCGACCATCGTAGTGTCCGAAAGCACGCGCAAATCGCGAAGCTCGCTGAGCTCGATCGACCTCTGGTTGCGCCCATAGCCTTCGTCACCCATGTCGAGGGTAAGCATCCCGTCCGTATAGCGTACAAAGACGCCCTTGCGGATTTCGAGCTCGACCATCTTGGCTCCCTCACAGGAAACCACAAGATCAAACAGGCGACCCGGCTCCTCAACGGTTTCACCGCCTACAGCACGAACGCAATTGCCGCGCATTCTCTCAATCTCGTGCGCCGGTTGCTGGCAGAGCTTGCCGCCGCGCATGCTCAACTCTCTCGGCACCGTCAACGCGCACTGCCACCCGCGCGCCACCGTCGGGCTTTCCGCCTTCGCATCGGGGCAACCCGACCATCCGATCATCAAACGCCGACCCGCAACGTCCTCAAAGGACTGCGGGGCATAGAAATCAAAACCGGCATCAACCATCGGAGGCATGCCCTGGCCGACGATCTTAAAGCTCGGCGCCCCCCAATCGGCCTCGATGGAGAACCACACGCACTGATGCGGATTGCGGTAACGCCAGCCATCGGCGGGCACGCCCTGCGGACAGCAAACGAGAATAAGCTCGCCATCGAGCTCAAACAGATCAGGACACTCCCACATAAAGCCAAACTTCTCGCCCAGCTCAATGCGCGTCGCATAGCCCCAGTCCTCTAGATCACGCGAGGTATAGACAAGCACGCACCCGCGATCGTCTTTCGTACGAGCGCCGAGAACCATGTAGTAGATACCGTCGTGTTCAAGGATCTTGGGGTCGCGCACGTGCGTACCGATATCGTCGGGGTAATCGACCGGCCCAACAGCTATGCGCTTCTCGCCCAATTCGTCGGGATTCTCGGCAACCATATGAATTTGGTTTTGCTCACGGCCCGTCAACACGTAGTCGTAATCATCACGGTCAAAATGTTTAACGTTGCCGGTATAGAAGTAGTGAATCTTGCCATCACGTACAAAGGCAGAACCAGAATACGCTCCACTCGAATCCAAATCGGAATCGGGGAACAGCACGGGGCCGTGATTCTCGTACGTCACAAAATCCTTTGTCGTCAGATGGTTCCAAAGCACTGGACCGCCATGCGCAGCATCGAACGGATCGTATTGATGATAGATGTGATACGTATCACCAATCTGAACCAAACCATTGGGGTCGTTGAGCCAGCCAAGCTCAGGCTCCACATGGAACAAAAGCCTATCGGGGTCGGATGCGATGCGAGCCACCGTCTCATCCTGTCCGGCACGCCACTGCTCATAGTCCGCGCATGTCACCTTATTTTTTTGATTAAACATCGCCGTTGACTTTCTCGTCTATGGGAAAGGACGCTCGACTCACACGAGCCGAACGCCCTTCCCCAAATGGACTTATCCGCACATTACGCTGAACGGCTCAACTAGAAGCTAACGTCGAAGCCAGCGCCAGCGCCCTCTTCATCGGTGGTCGGCACGCCCTTTGCCTTGTTGTAGGCAAAGATCAAGACGATCGGCACGATGAAGGCGATGAGATTGCCAGCCACATACCACACGAGGGTCTCGGGCGTGACGATGAGCAGGCCAAGCACGCCGGTCAGACCCTGACCGATGGCGCGCACCTCAAAGAGCTTCACGAAGGCACCGCCGCAGCCTGCACCGATGCAAGCGCAGATGAACGGGATGATCGAGTAGCGCATGTTTGCAGCAAAGATTGCGGGCTCGGAGATACCGACCAGCGTCGGGATAAAGGACGACATGCAGATGTTGCGCTCTTTGGAGTGCTTCTTGTGAATGAGGTACATACCGATGGCGCCGCCGCCCTGGGCGATGATGGAAACCGACCAGATTGCCTGGATGTAGTTGAAGCCAGTCGTGGCAACGAGGTTTGCCTCGATACCCTGGATGAACTGATGCGTACCGGTAACGACGAGCGGCTGCAGGAACGCGGCGAAGACAAAGGCACCAAAGACGCCCATCCTGTTGTACAGGATATCGATTACGCCGGCGAGGACGTCGCCGATCAGGTTGCCGAGCGGGCCGAACACGGTGAACAGGGCGACGTTAGCAAGAATCAGGGTAACGGTCGGGACAAAGACGAACGAAACGACCTCGGGGATGTACTTCTGGGCAATCTTTTCGACCTTGGCCATAAACCAGGCAGTCAGGATTGCAGGGAACACGCCGCCCTGGAAAGCAACCATGGGAATGGATAGCGGACCGAAGTTCCAGTACTCAGCACCCGTCGGGTCCATAACGAACGTGTTACGGTTCATAAGGCTCGGGTGAACCATGACGATACCGACGAGGATGCCCAGAATCGGGTTACCGCCAAAACGCTTCACCGCGCTGTACATAACCAGGACAGGCAGGTAGTCGAACGTGGTGGCGATAATGGCAAAGAAGCTTGCGAGGTTCTTGAGGAACTCGCTGTGGTCGGCAAGGCTGCCCTCCATGCCAAAGAGGCCGTTGGCAACGATCAGCGACTTAAGGCCGATGATGATTGCAGCGCCGACGAAGGCGGGAATGATGGGGATAAAGATATCCGAGAATACCTTGAGGACCGAGAAGAACTTGCCCTTCTTGTCCGCCTCGGCGCCCTTGACCTCGGAAGCGCTGATCTCCTTAACGCCCGTCAGAGCCATAAACTCATCGTAAACCTTGTTGACGGTACCGGTACCGAAAATGATCATGAGCTGGCCGCTGTTGTACAGCACGCCCTTGACGCCATCGATGTTCTCGAGCTCGGCCTTGTTGTATTTGCTCGTATCCTTGAGCACCAGACGCAGACGCGTAACGCAATGCGTGGCGCCCTCGATGTTCTCCAGACCGCCGACGTTATCGACGACTTGCTGAGACACTACTTTGTAGTCCATGTTCCTCTCCATTCCCTTACGAAATCATAAAACGTTTTGATGCCATTACAGAGACGCGATCGTTGCATTTGCGCACTTGAGCGTACCGTCGGTGACCGTCAGTGCCACACCCTGGCCCTGCTTATTGCAGAAGCGAGCGTTGAGCGCAACATCATCGACAAAGATGGTCGCGATATCGTCGTCAACGACCAGGCGCACATGATGAGTGCCCTCGCCCTTAAAGAACAACGGACGCTCGAGGCCCATGTTGTTGACCTGGAACCACGGATACTGGGGGGCCGCCGTAAACTCGAGCTTGCCCTCACGCAGGTTGGCGCGGAACTCATAGGCAAGACCGGACTCGGCGTCCTCGGCAAGCTTCACCGAGAAGCCGGCAGCGTCTCCGGCGAGCTCGATGTCGGCATCGAGCATATAGGTGGAACCGGCATCCGCGGCGAGCACCTGCTCGACCTTGCCCGACTCGCAGGAAAGCTCAAAGGCCTCGACTGCCTTAGCCTCGCCAAAGGCGCCAAGCATGCTGTCAGGGAGCTTGGTGCCGAGCGTTCCGTCGGCACGCTGAACGATCTCGAGAGGCATAAAGGTGCCACCCCACAGGTAAGAGCTGGGATCGCCACCCTCGTCACGCGTAGGAACCCAACCAAAGAGAACGCGGCGCTCGCCATCAAATGCGGTACGCGCGGCATAGTACGCGCGGCCATCGAATGAATCGTCAGCAGGAGTGATCCAAGGACCGTTGATGGAGCGAGACATGCGGTAACGGGTCTTGTTGCCATCACTGTACTCGGAGAACACCAGATACCACCAGTCGCCCATCTTAAAGAGATCGGGCATCTCGAACATGGTGTAAAGGCCCGGATTCCACCAGTCGCCCTGGAACTCCCAGGTATCCAGGTCCTTGGAGGTGAACTTGACCAGACGCCCGGTCATCAGACGCTTGTCCTCGCCCACGCGCGTGCCGAGGATGAGCATGTACTCTTCGTTCTCCTCATCCCAAAGCACAAAGGGATCGCGCCAGTTGCGGTCATCGT
>CABUZF010000012.1 GCA_902495985.1 uncultured Collinsella sp. | reverse complement strand
CCTGCCATATTTAAAGCCGCAACCGTACAGCGCCGGCTCGCTTACGCCGCCAAGAACACCCGAGATTGAATAGCCCAGCATGAGCGCCTTCTCGTCCTTATCCGCAACGCGAAGCGACGCGCCAAAAGGCATGCCCCAAACAGCAAACGTTGCCATCGTCGCGGCGATCAGGATGCACGAATCCGTTCCCATACTCATAAACTGCGCATAGGCGAGCGATAGGACAACGTTGCTGACGCCGGCGATCTTAAGGAACTCCCAGCCCGCAGCAAGCCCCATGAGCGTGAGCAGCGACACGATGCCACCGGAATTGCCAAGCATAAACATAAGCTGGCCCAACAGCATGCCCAGATAGCTGCCCGCCGGCGCCGTAATACACAGCGAAACCGGAACCATGACAAGCATGGTCGCAAACGGAACAAACGAAAACGCCACGGCCCTAGGGATAACGCGCTTAAAGAAACACTCCACTCGCCATAGCACGGGCACCGAGATGAGAACCGGAATAACAGTCGTCGTGTAATCGTTGACCGGCGCAGGAAGCAGACCATACACGGAAGTCATCGATGCCCCCGTCGTCGATGCGGCATCGACAAGCTTGAGTAAATCGGGTGCAATCAATACGCCGCCCAGCATCATGCCCAGCTGCTCCGAGCAACCGAGCTGGCGGGCGGCCGCCCAACCAAGATAAATGGGCAAAAAGTAGTAGCCGGCGTTATAGAGCCAACTGTAGAACAGGCGATAGATATCGGAATCGGCAGACCACAGGCCCAGCATGCCTTCGCCCATAATGACAGCGACGGTGCGGAACAACGCCGCGCAGACAATAAACGGCAGCGCCGACATCATGCTTTTGGACAGATAGTCCACCACGGCCATGGCGTTTGATGAAACCGACGTTGTAAACGAGGTGTTAGAAACTTGTAGCATGGAACGCCTTTCCCAATATGACATGCGGGCTGTCCCTTTGTCACATCGTGCGGTATCGACCGATTGCGCGGTACTTTTCGTAGCGGAGGTTTGTGAGGGTCGCGTCGTCGAGCCGCCCAAGCGTATCGAAGGCATCAAATGCCGAGGACATGACGGCACCGGCGATCTCCTCATGCGACAGGCCCCTATCGTCAACAATGCCGTCGATGATGCCGAGCGCCAACAGATCGGGAGCCGTGAGCTTCAGCGCCTCGGCAGCCTCATTCGCGCGGTCGGTATCCTTCCACAGGATCGACGCACAGGCCTCGGGGCTCACGACCGAATAGGCCGAGCTCGAGAGCATCAGGATGCGGTCGGCCACGGATAGCGCCAGCGCGCCACCAGAGCCGCCCTCGCCTGTCACCACCGAGACAATCGGCGTCTTAAGGCCGCTCATCTCCATGAGATTCTGGGCAATCGCCTCGCCCTGGCCGCGCTCCTCGGCACCGATGCCGCAAAACGCGCCCGAAGTATCGACCAGGCACAGAACCGGTCGACCAAACTTTTCGGCCTGGCGCATCAGACGACGCGCTTTGCGATAGCCCTCGGGATGTGCCATACCAAAGTTGCGGCGCATACGCTCTTTGGTCGTGGTGCCGCGCTCGATGGCGATGACCGTTACGGGGCGTCCATCTTTCCAGCCAATGCCAGCCACCACAGCGGCGTCGTCGCCAAAGTAGCGGTCGCCGTGCAGCTCCACAAATCCATCCAGGCCCAGCGAGATCATCTCGCCTGCCGTGGCACGATCTGCCGAGCGGGTCTGCTTGACAATCTCGAGCGCGGTTTTTGGTGCGGCCGAGCGCTTGAACAAGTGTCCCAGCTTTTTGCCGCGGCGACCCGTATGCACGATCTCATGCGGTGCCCCCAGGCCGGGCGCGTGCCCTTCGTGCAGCGCCAGCAGCTCGCCTACCGTGAGCGCAATCTCGCCACGCGGAACAACGGCATCGCAAAAGCCGTGCTCCAGCAAAAACTCGGAGCGCTGGAATCCCTTGGGCAGGCGCTTGTGCATGTTCTGCTCGATCACGCGCGGGCCGGCAAATGCCGTCAGGGCATCGGGCTCGGCCAGGATAATGTCGCCCTCCATGGCAAAGCTCGCGGTTACGCCTCCGGTCGTGGGGTCGGTGAGCACCGTGATATACAGGCCGCCCGCCTCGCTGTGGCGCCTAACCGCCGCAGAAATCTTGGCCATCTGCATAAGCGATGTCACGCCCTCTTGCATGCGCGCACCGCCCGAAACGGTAAAGCCGACAACTGGCAATCCCAGCTCGGTCGCATGCTCAAATGTGCGACAGATCTTCTCGCCCACCACGGAACCCATCGAGCCCATCATAAAGTTGGCGTCCATAAAGAAGAGCGCCGTATCGCAACCGCAGATTTTGCCCTTGCCGCACACAACGGCATCGCGCTCGCCCGAATGCTCGACCGCGCTCTTGAGCTTGTCGGCATAACCGGGAAACGAGAGGAAGTCCTCCGACGCCAGATTGGCATCCCATTCCTCAAACGTGCCCTCGTCGACCGTCATGCGCATACGCGCGCGACCGCTCACGCGAAAGTGTTTGCCGCAACGAGGGCAGACCTCGAGGTTGTCGTGCAGACGTGTTTCATCGATCACACGGCGGCACTCCGGACACTTGATAAACACGTGGCGCGCGGGAAACTCGGCGCACGACTCGGTCATCGGCCCCTCAAGGACATTGACCGTCTTCGCTTTTCTATTCACCAGCATAGAGATGCCCCATCAGATCGGTGTGATACATGCCCGACAAGAACTCGTCGTTTGCCAGCACGTCGAGCTGAAGCTCGCTGTTTTCGCTCACGCCCTCAATCACGAGCTCGCCCAGGGCCGAGCGCATCTTGCGAATGGCGCCGTCACGCGTGGGCGCACACACGATGAGCTTGCCAAGCATGGAGTCGTAGTACGGCGGAACTTTAGCGCCGGTAAACATGGCGGAATCCCAGCGCACGCGCGGACCACCCGGCACACGCAACGCGGTGACCGTTCCGCATGACGGCAGAAAGTCCGGCGTTTCGGCATTGATGCGGCACTCCATGGCGTGGTTGCGGACCGGCATGTCCTCCTGCTCAAAGGGCAGAGGCTGGCCGGCTGCCACGCGCAGCTGCCACTTGACCAAGTCGGTATCGGTCACAAACTCCGTAACCGGATGCTCCACCTGCAAGCGCGTGTTCATTTCCATAAAGTAGAAATTGCCGTCGTCCGAATACAGGAACTCGATGGTACCGGCTCCTTCGTAGCCGACGGCACGAACCAGGTCACGCGCTGCCTTGTGCATGCGAGCACGAATGTCGTCGTGTCCGTCGAGGCACGGCGCGGGGCTCTCCTCGATTAGCTTTTGGTTGCGCCGCTGCACCGAGCACTCGCGCTCGCCGAGCGAAAACACATGGCCCTGCTTATCGGCCATAATCTGTACCTCAACGTGATGCGCCGGCGCGACGAACTTCTCCATGTAGCACTCGCCGTCGCCAAAAACGGCCTCGCCCTCGGCGCGTGCTTCAATAAAGGCCTTTGCCGCATCTTCCACGCGCTCGACCTTACGAATACCGCGACCGCCGCCGCCCGCACGCGCCTTAATAAGCACGGGGCAGCCAATGCGCTCAGCCTCGGCCGTTGCCTCCTCGGGACTTTTGAGCAAATCGCAGCCCGGCACGATGGGCACGCCCGCCGCGGCAGCTGTTCGACGTGCGGCGTCCTTGTCGCCCATGCTGTCGATCACCTCGGCCGAAGGACCGACAAACGCCAGGCCATACTTGTCGCAGTCGCGCACGAAGCTCGCCTTCTCGGAGAAAAAGCCATAGCCGGGATGAATTGCCTTAGCTCCCGACTTTACGGCACAGGTGAGCACAGCATCGTCGTTGAGGTAGCTCTCGGCAAGACGCGGACCGCCGATGCAATACGCCTCGTCGGCAAGCTGCACGTGCAGCGCGTCCGCATCGGCCGTGGAATAAACGGCGACGGTCTTGATGCCCATATCGCGGCACGCGCGGATAACACGGACCGCGACTTCGCCGCGGTTGGCGATGAGCACTTTGTCGAACATGAAGCCTTCCTTAACTTTCGTGCATGAGTGCAAAAGACATATCGGCGCGGCAGCAAACCTCACCGTTGACGCTCGCAGTACCCGTCGCAAAGCGGAACGGCCCGCGCGCACGCGTGATGGTGCACACCAGATCAACCGTGTCGCCCGGGCGCACCGGACGCTTAAAGCGCACCTTGTCCAGACTCGTGTAGAACGGCGTCGCGCCGCGCGCTTCCTCATCGCCCATCAGCAGCACGCAACAGTTTTGGGCGAGCATCTCGCACTGAATCACGCCGGGGACCACCGGGTTTCCCGGAAAATGCCCCTGCAAAAAGTACTCGTCGCCCGTAATCGTGATCTTGCCGTGGGCCTCGTCGCCCACCAGCTCGGCCTCGTCGAGCAAAAGCATCGGTTCGCGATGCGGCAACAGTTCCTTAAGCTCTTCTTTGTTCATGGATATCACCTATCCGATCCTCATGAGGCAGCTGCCAAACTCCACGAGGTCGCCGTCGGCCACGCAGATCTCGAGCACCTCGCCGTCTGCCTCTGCCGTTACCTCGTTGAGAACCTTCATGGCCTCGATGATGCAGAGCGTCTCGCCGGCCTTGACCTTAGAGCCCACGTGCACAAACGGCTCGTCGCCCGGCGCCGGGGCAGCATAGAAAACGCCGACCATGGGAGCGGTCACCTCGGTGCCCTTGGGCTCCGGTGCGGCGGCAGGTGTCTGCGCGGCGGGCTCCGGTGCGGCAGGCGCGACTGTGGGAGCTGCAACTGGAGCGGCCATAGCGCTCGGCATGGGCATGGGCACGGCAACCGGCTGTGCGGCGCTCGCGCGCTCGAGTTCGACCGCGGTGCCATCGGGCTCCTCAACGCGTACGCGCGTGAGGCCGCGGTCCTCCATAACATCGGCTATCTCGGCAAGTCTTTTGGAATCCATGCTCTAGCTCCTCGTATATCTACGCAGCGCGATGGCGGCGTTGTGTCCGCCAAAGCCCAGGTTGGTCGAAAGCGCCCAGGTAAGGTCAGCGCGAACCGCGCGATTGGGCGTGTAGTCAAGATCGCAGGCGGGATCGGGCGTGTGGTAGTTAATGGTCGGCGGCACCACGCCCTGCTCGAGCGCCATGGCGCAGGCCATGACCTCGATGGCGCCCGTGGCACCGATCATGTGGCCGGTCATCGACTTAGTCGACGAGACGTGCGCGGCGCGCGCCGCGTCCTCGCCGAGCGCACGCTTAATGCCCGCCGTCTCGGACGAATCGTTGAGCTTGGTCGATGTGCCGTGGGCATTGATGTAGAGACCCTCGGAAGGCTTGACGTCGCCCTCGGTCACCGCCAGCGATATCGCGCGGGCAATGCCGGCAGCCTCGGGATCAGGGCTCGTGATGTGATAGGCATCATCGGTGTTGCCGTAGCCCACGACCTCGGCATAAATGTGCGCACCGCGCGCCTGCGCATGTTCCATGCTCTCGAGCACGAGCACGCAGGCGCCCTCGCCCATCACAAAGCCATCGCGGTCTGCATCGAACGGGCGGCAAGCCGTCGCGGGATCAGGGTTGGTGGTCAATGCGCGGCAGGACGTAAAGCCCGCAACGGCATCGGGGATAATTGCGGCCTCGGCGCCGCCCGCGAGGATCGCGTCGGCATAGCCGTGCTTTATGGCGCGGAACGCCTCGCCCACCGCATGGGCCGAGGTTGCGCACGCGGTCACCACGGGCAGGGTCGGGCCCTTTGCCTTGTGGCGGATTGCGATATTGCCCGATGCCATGTTGGGGATCATCATCGCGATCATATAGGGCGATGCGCGGCGGGGCCCACGTTCGGCAATCGTATGGACGTTGTCGACGAGCGTCGTCATGCCGCCCACGCCCGAGCCCACGTAGACGCCCAGGCGCTCGCGATCGATGGCGCCTTCGACATCAAAGCCCGCATCGTGCATGGCCTCGTCCGAAGCCGCCATCGCAAACTGAACGCAGGGGTCGAGATGCTTGGCGTCACGCTTGCCAAAGTACTCGTTGCCGTCAAAGCCCTTGACCTCGGCTGCCACCTTGACGGCAAACGCATCGGTATCGAAGTGCGTGATCGGGCCGATGCCGCACGTGCCAGCACACATTGCCGCCCAGGTGGCAAGCGCGGTGTTGCCGAGCGGCGACACGGCACCTATGCCGGTGATTGCAACTCTCTGTTCCATCATGGTCTCCTCATCCAAGCCGTTCTTCGGCCCTGGTTTCTACATCGCCATTCCGCCGTCGACGCGCACGACCTCACCCGTAATGTAGGCAGCCGCATCACTCGCCAGAAAGCGCACTACGCCGGCCACCTCCTCAGGGCGCGCCATACGCTTAAGGGGAATCTGCTCCTCGGTTACCGTACGCACCTTCTCCGAGAGCTTTGCCGTCATATCCGTCTCGACAAACCCGGGGGCAACCGCGTTCACTCGTACGCCGCGGGGCGCAAGCTCGCGCGCCACCGCCTTGGTCAGGCCGATCACGCCCGCCTTGGAGGCAGCGTAGTTGGCTTGCCCAGCATTGCCCATCAGGCCCACGACCGAGCTCATGTTGACGACGCAGCCGCCGCGCTGGCGCATAAAGGTCTTGGTGAGCGCGCGCGTCGTGTTAAACGTTCCTTTAAGATTGACATCGAGCACGCGATCGAAGGCATCGTCGCCCATGCGCATGAGCAGACCGTCGCGGGTGATGCCGGCGTTGTTGACGAGCGCCCAAATCGAACCAAAGTCATTGAGCACGGTCTCGATGCACGCATTGACGGCAGCGGGGTCGGCCACGTCGCATTGATATGAGCGCGCCGTGGCGCCAGCCGCCTCGCAGGCGTCGCACGTCTCGCGCGCCGCATCGACGCTGCCGGCATAGACGACGGCGATATCGTAGCCATCCTCCGCCAGACCGATAGCGCAGGCGCGGCCGATACCCCGCGAGCCGCCCGTGACCAGTGCCACGCGACGTGAGTCGTTGCGCTCGAGCGCGCCATTGTTCAAGTTGCCCATGTCATTCCTTTCGGGTTACAGCCCTGTGGACTATGCGAGCTCGTCGGCAATAGCTGCGACTTGCTCGGCCGTCTCGCACGAATACACACGAACGTCGCTCAGCGTACGCTTGACCAGGCCGGACAGCGTTTTGCCGGGGCCGACCTCAATAAATGTGTCGATGCCTTGATCCTGCAGAGCATGCAGCGTATCGACCCAGCGTACGGCATGGCTCACCTGATTGGCCAAGACATCCGATGCCGTCTGGGGATCCGCCGGATAGGGCGCCGCTGTCATATTTGCCAAAACAGGAATGAGCAACGGGGACGGCGCGTGACCGGCCTCAATATATGCGGCAAGGCCACAGGTCGCCTCGGCCATATAGGGGCTATGAAATGCACCCGACACCGCGACCTTCATGGCGCGGCCGCCAGCCTCTTTTACTAGGACGTCGAGGGTCTGCAGCGCATCGGGCGCTCCGGCCACAACCGTCTGCTGGGGACTGTTGTAGTTGACCGGCCAGCAGTCCTCGCCGGCCTGCGCAGCCAGGTTCTCGACTTGCGCAGCATCAAGTTTGATGACGGCGCGCATGCCGCCGGGGTGACGCTCGGCCGCCGTGGCCATCAATGCCGCGCGCTCACACACGAGCTCAAAACCCGCTCGCGTATCGAATGCCCCCGCAAAGGTGAGTGCAGCGACCTCGCCCAGCGAGAATCCCGCACAGGCGGCAGGCACCACGCCGCGCTCGCGCAGGGCGACGGCGACAGCCAAGTCGTGCACGAACACGCAAGGCTGTGTGTTCTCGGTCTGCGAGAGCTCCTCCTTGGAGGCGCTCCGGCACTGCTCGCTCGTCCCCGGGCGCACCTCATCGGCAATGGCGAACACCTCGGCAGCCGCCGGCGATGTCTCGATCAAGTCGACGCCCATCGCGGGGTGCTGGGCACCCTGGCCGGCAAACAAAAACGCTACGCCACCCATGCGCACGCACCCTTCAGGACGTGCTCGGCGCCATCGACCAGGTCGTCAACGATTTCGCGTGCGCTCTGGCGCTCGTTGACCATGCCGGCAATCTGTCCACACAAAAACGAACCCTCTTCGTAGTTGCCGTCCTTGGCGGCCTTACGCAGCGCACCGGTTCCCATAGCACCGAGCTCCTCGGCACTCGCGCCGGAACCCTCGCTCTTGGCATAGGCGTTGGTGAAGGGGCTCTTGAGGGCGCGCACTGGATGTCCCGTCGAGCGACCGGTCGCACGCGTTGAAGTGTCGTTGGCCTTCAGGACCATCTCTTTGTACTGCTCCGAGACGATGCACTCGTCTGCGACCAGAAAGCGCGTACCCACTTGCACGCCTTCGGCGCCCAGCATAAAGGCGGCCGCCACGCCGCGGCCGTCGGCAATACCGCCGGCGGCCACGACGGGAATGTCAACCGCATCGACGACCTGCGGCACCAGTGCCATCGTCGAGGTCTCGCCAATATGGCCGCCCGATTCGGTACCCTCGGCAACAACCGCCGTGGCTCCACGACGTGCCACGAGGCGCGCCAGCGCCACCGAGGCAACGACCGGGATGACCTTGATGCCCGCCTCGTTCCACGCCTTCATGTACTTGGCGGGATTGCCGGCGCCCGTCACGACGACCGGCACTCGCTCGTCAATCACGACCTGTGCAACCTCGTCGGCAAACGGGCTCATGAGCATGACGTTGACGCCAAAGGGCTTATCCGTCTTGGCGCGCAGCTCATGAATCTGGTCGCGAAGCCAGTTGGCGTCGGCGTTCATGGCCGCGATGATGCCTAAGCCACCCGCCTCGGACACTGCGGACGCCAGCGAGGCATCGGCAATCCAGGCCATACCGCCCTGGAACACGGGCTTTTCGATGCCGAGCAGATCGCAGAGAGGAGTCTTGAGCATCTCTACTTCTCCAATGCCGCCTCGACCGTATCGGCGAACTCGCCGACCGTCTTGGGGTTCTCCTCGGTATCGAGCTGGATGCCAAACTCGTCCTCGACGGCAACGAGGATCTCGACGGTGCCCAGGCTGTCGAGACCAATCTCCTCGAGCGTGGACTCGGGCTTCATCTCGACATCGTCAAGACCGGCGGTCTCGCGGATAACGTCGCAAACGCGCTCGAAGGTCTTCTGATCTGCCATGGTAGTTCTCCTTTGGTTGTGCCCTAGGGCGTTTTTATTTCCTATGTGCGACTACTTCCAACGAAGCAGATAGCCACCTATATCCAGACCGGCGCCAAATCCAACCAAGGCGATCGTGTCGCCCGTGTGAAGTGCACCGGCGTTTGCCAGCCGGTCGAGGGCAAGCGGAATGCATGCGCTCGAAATGTTGCCGGTCTCGCGCAACGTGCGAACCACGCGCTCGTCCGGCACGCCCAGGCGCTTGACCGCCTGGCTCAGGATTCGTTCGTTAGCCTGATGGAATACAAAATGATCGATGTCTTCGACCAAAATGCCCGCATCGATCGCAAGCTTATGGACCGTGTCGCAGATGGCGTTGACGCCGAACTTGAACACGCGGCGGCCATTCATGGACAGCACGCTCGCGCTATCTGCGGAAGCCTTAAACGGCGAGGTACCGACCAGACCGGGAACGCGCAACGTCTCGACGTCGGGCGCCGTCGAAAGCTCAACGGCAAGGGGGTTGTCTCCCCCAGCTTCAATCACTGCGGCGCCTGCCCCATCGCCAAAAAGCACGCAGGTGGCACGGTCGGTCCAGTCGAGCGCGCGCGTCATCTGCTCGGCAGCAACAACAAGCACGCGCTCGGCACGGCTGCGGACGATATAGCCCTCGGCGACATCGAGCGCAAATACGAAGCCGGCACAAGCCGCCGAGACATCGAAGGCAGGGCACGTCGCGCCAAGTCGCTCAGCAACGGCACACGCCTCGGCGGGAACAAGGTGGTCACCCGTCGTCGTCGAGCAGACGATCAGATCCAGCTGGCTCGCGTCGATTCCGGACACCTGGAGTGCCCGCTCGCTCGCCGCTACGGCAAGGTCGTCAAGTGACTCGGTGGTGCAGACGTGGCGGCTCTTGATACCTGTGCGAGTAAAAATCCACTCATCCGAGGTATCGAGGAACTCAGACAGCTCGTCATTGGAAACGCTGCGCTCAGGAAGCGCCGAGCCTGTTCCAAGAATCGTGAAACCCATCACTAACCTCCTTTGAGTTGTTGACGTGTTTACATCGACCAAGAGAGGATAACGCATTTCAGTCTTTGTTGACGTGTTAACATTAAATTGTCCAAATGCGACAAAGGCTTCACATTGTGTCTATCTCTCGACACCATTGCGCGATTGCCTTATTTACTTAGGAGGTAGCAGCTGTTATGGATTCTCGTTTAACGATAGTCGACGTAACCGGATCGACCAACGATGACCTGCTCGAAGCAGGAAAACAGGGAGCGCCGCACGGCACAGGACTTGCCGCCCGGGCTCAAACAGCAGGGCGCGGCCGGCGCGGGCACAAGTGGGACTCAACCGTCGGCAACTTATTGCTTTCGCTTGTCCTGCGCCCATGCGTTAATCCTGCAAAGTTCTCTGGTCTTGCCGCCGTCAGCGGCCTAGCCGTGCTCGAAGCACTCGAAAAGCAGGGTCTTGCAAACGAGATTCGCCTTAAATGGCCCAACGACCTTGTCGCGCGAGGACGCAAGCTCGGCGGCATTCTGGTCGAGGCCGCACGCGATAACGAAGGCAAACCTTTCGCCGTCTGCGGCATTGGCGTCAATGTGAACTATGCGCCCCAAGAGGTGCCCGATGGCGGCCTGCCGGCAATCGGTCTCTCGGATCTCAACGAGAGCGTTCCCGCCGTCGATATGCTCCTCGATGAGGTCTATCACGCAGTTATAGACGCTGCAGATGCCTGGGCAGAGCGCCTCAACGCCAAGGAAGAAGATGCCGGTCCGCTCGCGCCCGTCCACGACGAATATATCGCCCACCTTAATTGGATCGGGAAGCACGTTATCGCCCGCTCCCCCGCTGGAGACGAGCTGGCACGAGGCATATTTAGAACGGTCGACGATTGCGGCCGCGCATGCATTGAGACCGAGAGCGGCTTGTGCGTCTTCCACTTCGAAGAAGCATCCTTGCGCCCCCTGAGCGAATAGGGCGCCGCAGCCGTCGGCTCGGCAGACGAATTCGCTATCCCAAAATCTAAACTCAAAACAAAAGGGCCCCGCTACCGTAACGGCAGCGGGGCCCTTTAAGCTATGAGCGATATCGCTTAGAGCTTGATGTCGATGTCGACGCCAGCGGGGAGGTCGAGACGCATGAGCGAATCAACGGTGCCCGAGGTGGGGTCGAGGATGTCGATGAGGCGCTTGTGGGTGCGCATCTCGAACTGCTCACGGGAGTCCTTGTTCACGTGCGGCGAGCGGATAACCGTGTACAGGTTGCGCTCGGTGGGCAGGGGGACAGGACCGGAAACGCGAGCGCCGGTCTTCTGAGCGGTCTCGACGATGAGCTTCGCGGACTGATCGACGACCTCGTGATCATAGCCCTTGAGGCGAATGCGGATCTTCTGGGTAGCCAACTTAAACCTCCAAAGAGTGCGAGAGATGTTCTCGCAGGATTACGTAACAGGGAGCTCGAACTTAGGCGTTCTTGCTCATGACCTCGTCCACGATGGACTTGGGCGCGGGCTCATAAGAGTCGAACTGCATCGTGTAGGATGCACGGCCCTGGGTCTGGGAGCGAAGGTCGGTAGCGTAACCGAACATCTCGCCCAGCGGCACCTTGGCACGGATGAGCTTGCTGTTCTTGCGATCCTCCATGCCCTCGATCTTGCCGCGGCGACCGGAGAGGTTGCCCATAACGTCGCCCATGTACTGCTCGGGGGTCTCGACCTCGACAGCCATGATCGGCTCGAGCAGCTGCGGATCGGACTTCTTGAGGGCGTCCTTGATAGCCATGGAACCGGCGATCTTGAAGGCGGCCTCGGAGGAGTCGACCTCGTGGTAAGAACCGTCGAACAGGGTGACCTTAACGTCGAGGACCGGGAAGCCGGCGATAACACCGGTGTTCAGGGCCTCCTGGATGCCCTTGTCGATGGACGGGATGTACTCCTTGGGCACGACGCCGCCGACGATAGCGTTGACGAACTCGTAGCCGAAGCCCTCCTCCATCTTCTCGAGCTTGATGACGGCGTGGCCGTACTGACCGCGACCGCCGGACTGACGGACGAACTTGCCCTCAGCCTTCTCGACGTCGTGACCAGCGGTCTCGCGGTAGGCAACCTGGGGCTTACCAACGTTAGCGTCAACCTTGAACTCGCGGAGCAGACGGTCGACGATGATCTCGAGGTGCAGCTCGCCCATGCCGGCGATGATGGTCTGGCCGGTCTCGTGGTTGGTGGACACCTGGAAGGTCGGATCCTCCTCGGCGAGCTTGGTCAGAGCCAGGGACATCTTGTCCTGCTCGGCCTTGGTCTTGGGCTCGATGGCAACGTCGATAACGGGCTTAGCGAACTCGATCTTCTCGAGGACGATCTCCTTGCCCTCAGCGCACAGGGTGTCGCCGGTGGTGGAGTTCTTGAAGCCGACGCAAGCGACGATGTCGCCGGCGGCAGCGTCGTCACGGTCGATACGCTCGGCGGCGTTCATCTCGAGGATGCGGCCGAGGCGCTCGCGCTGACCGTTGGAAGCGTTGACAACGTAGGAGCCGGACTCGGCGCGGCCGGAGTAAACGCGGACGTAGGTGAGCTTACCGACGAACGGGTCGGTCATGATCTTGAAGACCAGGCCGGAGAAGGGCTCGTCGAAGGAAGGATGACGCTGAATCTCCTCGCCGGTGTCCGGATCGGTACCGGTGACGGCCTCAACGTCGAGCGGGCTGGGCAGGTAGTCGACGACAGCGTCGAGCAGCTCCTGAACGCCCTTGTTCTTGTAGGCGGAACCCACGAAGACGAGGTTGAGCTCGTTGGCCAGAACGCCCTTGCGCAGAGCGGCCTTAAGCTCCTCGACGGTGAAGTCCTCCTCCATGAGGATCTTCTCCATGAGCTCGTCGTCAAAGCTGGCAGCAGCGTCAAGGAGCTCCTCGCGCTTGGTGGCAGCGATGTCGGCAAACTCAGCCGGGATCTCGTCCATCGGCTCGGGGTAGGTCATACCCTTCTCGTCGGCCTTGAAGTCCCATGCAGTCATGGTGACCAGGTCGATGACGCCCCAGAAGTTGTCCTCGGCGCCCATCGGGACCTGAGCGGCCACGGCGTTAGCATCGAGACGATCCTTCATGGTCTCAATAGCGTTGAAGAAGTCAGCGCCCACGCGGTCATACTTGTTGATGAAGGCGATGCGGGGGACGTTGAAGGTAGAAGCCTGACGCCAAACGGTCTCAGACTGGGGCTGAACGCCGGCAACGGCGTCGAAGACGGCGACAGCGCCATCGAGGACGCGCAGGCAGCGCTCGACCTCGGCGGTGAAGTCAACGTGGCCCGGGGTGTCGATGATCTGGATGCGGTAGTCCTTACCGTCCTTGTTCCAGAAGCACGTGGTAGCAGCGGAGGTAATGGTTACGCCGCGCTCCTGCTCCTGAACCATCCAGTCCATGGTGGCAGCGCCCTCATGGACCTCACCGATCTTGTGGGTCTTACCGGTGTAGTAAAGAATACGCTCGGTCGTGGTGGTCTTACCGGCATCGATGTGGGCCATGATGCCGATGTTACGGGTATCGGAAAGCTTGTACTTAGGCTTAGCCATGTTAGTTCCTTACCTTAACTTACCAACGATAGTGAGAGAACGCGCGGTTGGCCTCGGCCATCTTGAAGACGTCCTCACGCTTCTTGACGGAAGCGCCCAGGCCGTTGGAAGCGTCGAGGATCTCGTTGGCGAGACGCTCGGCCATGGTCTTCTCCTTGCGAGCGCGGGAGAAGTTGACGATCCAGCGGATACCCAGAGCGGTGGAACGACGAGAGTTGACCTCCATCGGGACCTGATAGGTAGCGCCACCGACACGCTTGGGCTTAACCTCGAGCGTGGGCTTGACGTTGTCCATAGCCTTCTTGAAGGTAGCGAGAGCGTCGCCACCCTCGGACTTCTCGGCAACGATCTCGAAAGCGGTGTAAACGATGCGCTCAGCGGTGGCCTTCTTGCCGTCAAGAAGGACCTTGTTGATGAGCTGAGTCACCAGGCGGTTGTTGTAAACGGCGTCAGGCTGAACCTCACGACGATTAGCTGCTGCACGACGCGGCATGTGAAATCTCCTTAAGTGTCTACCGTGCGGCGCTTAGGCGGCACACGGCGAAAGTATCAAAACGTTATCTGGCTTATTTAGCCTTGGGGCGCTTAGCACCGTACTTGGAACGGGCCTGCATACGGTTCTGGACCGGAGCAGCGTCGTAGGCGCCACGGATGACGTGATAACGGACACCAGGGAGGTCACGGACACGACCGCCGCGGACGAGCACGATGGAGTGCTCCTGCAGGTTGTGGCCCTCACCCGGGATGTAAGCAGTAACTTCGATGCCGTTGACAAGGCGAACACGGGCAACCTTACGAAGAGCCGAGTTCGGCTTCTTGGGGCTCGTGGTGAAGACGCGGGTGCACACGCCGCGCTTCTGGGAGTTGTGCTGCAGAGCAGCGTTCTTGGACTTCTTGGGCACGGAACGACGGCCCTGGCGAACCAGCTGGTTAATAGTAGGCAAAGCGTACTCCTTCTCGAATGATTCCAGCTTTCTGTAAAGTGCAACGGCTTGAATCGAGGGGTCAGCATCCCCCTACGAAACACGCAGTTCGATAGGATACGTGGCGTTAGCTGTGCCGTCAACAGACCACGCCGCCGGGCGTATCCCAAAATGGGCATATTTCCGCAAACCCTACACAAAAGGGATCCCCTTCTGTGCGCGGGGGCGGATTCCCGGTCCGGGCGGCCCAGGTTTTAAGTTTGCTGCTCTACAGTCCTGCGCAAGACGGAAAGCACATTAAGTGCTTTCCTTTGCGTGCGGAACTCGCGACAAACTTAAAACCT
>CABUZF010000011.1 GCA_902495985.1 uncultured Collinsella sp. | reverse complement strand
GCATCTTATGGTGTCGACGCCAATGGTATATGGGTGCGCGATTGGCGTCATCAATTCAGAAGATATCAGTGTGGAATGTTCCGGAGAGAAGCCCCGTCACGCCCCCGGATCCCCTGCGTTTACGGCCTTGAAGTCGGCGGGCGGAGAAGGACGTGGTTGATAGGGATACGTGTCCCCTTCGCTGTTTCGCGCTTTGCGCGAAAGGCGCGTTACTTTGGGATGGGTGGGAAACGTGGTTGTTGCGGCAACTGATCCCCGCCACAAATTACCCTTGGCATACTTGCGCGAATACCTGCCCGTGCTACACTTGCAATTGCTGTTTCAGGGCGGGGTGGAATTCCCTACTGGCGGTAAATCGGGCGGTGCCACAGGGGCGCCGTAGCGTGGGCGAGGTGCCTGCGGCCGAGCCGATGAGTCCGCGACCCGTGTGTGCGTTGGTTCGCATGCCGGCTGAACTGGTGAGATCCCAGTACCAACGGTTAGAGTCCGGATGAAAGAGGCAGGTGATCTTATGTCTGAACAGTCGCAGCATATCCATTTTGAGAACACGAATAGGTGGAGCACCAAACAGCTCGTTACCATGGCGTTGATGTGCGCCTTGGGCGCCCTGTTTATGTACGTGCAGCTGCCCATCCTTCCTTCGGCGCCGTTTTTGACCTACGACCCGTCGCTGGTGCCGGCAATGGTGTGCGGATTTGCGTATGGCCCCGGTGCCGGAACCGCTGTTGCCGCTATGGCTATCGTTATCCATGCGCTCACCACGGGTGACTGGGTCGGCGCGCTTATGAACCTGGTTGCCACGCTGGGCTACATTCTGCCCGCGGCTATTGTCTATCAGAAGATGCATACCTATAAGGGTGCCGTGATTGGCCTGGTGCTCGGCGTTATTGCCGCTACGGCGTTGTCTATGGTCGCAAACCTTACCATTGGCGTATGGTTCTGGTATGGCGCGGTCGATGTGATCGCCCCGCTCATGATTCCTGCCGTGCTGCCGTTCAACCTTATCAAGACCGTACTTAACTCGGTATTGACGCTTGCGGTGTACAAGGCGGTCTCCAACCTCATCACGCCTAAAAAGGACCAGGTCAAAGGCCGCGCATGATTGAGTGTCGGGGCGTTTCCTTTAGCTATGACGGTGCCGCACCGGCACTCGACGGCATCGATCTGAACATCGAGGATGGCGAGTTTTTCTGCATCCTCGGTGGCAATGGGTCGGGCAAGTCGACGTTTGCCAAGCATCTGAATGCACTGTTGCAGCCCGATGCGGGCACGGTACGCGTCAACGGCATGGATGCGTCCGACCCCGAGCTGGTCTACGACATTCGTTCGACCGCGGGCATGGTATTCCAGAATCCCGATGACCAGCTGGTGGCAACGCTTGTCGAAGATGACGTTGCGTTTGGTCCCGAAAACCTTGGCGTGCCGTCGGCGCAAATTGCGCAGCGCGTACGCGAGGCGCTGAAGGGTGTGGGCCTGGTGGGCTTTGAGCGCCACGAGACCCATGCGCTTTCGGGCGGCCAAAAGCAGCGCGTGGCGCTTGCCGGCGTGCTCGCCATGGAGCCGCGCGTGCTCATATTGGACGAGGCTTCCTCGATGCTCGATCCGCGTGGACGCAAGGGCCTCATGAAGGCTTGCCACGCGTTGCACAATCGTGGCATGACCATCGTGATGATTACGCACTTTATGGAAGAGGCCGCCGAGGCCGATCGCGTTGCTGTCTTCCAAGCGGGCCGCGTTGCCATGCTCGGTAAGCCCGAGGAAATCTTGACGCGGGCGGACGAACTTACGCAGCTCAACCTGGATATGCCGGCGTCGTGCTGCCTAGGTAGGGCACTTCGTGAGAAGGGCGTTTCCGTTTGCGCGCAGGTGCGCGAGGCGGATATGGTCGCCGAGATTGCGCGGGTTTACGCCGAGCGGGGCGGGGCGGACGTCGCAGTGCAGCCTTCCGCATCCGATTCTCGTATGCTCGACAATGCATCCTTCGCGACTAACGAGGCGGCCGCATCGGAGCCCGTTATCGAGATTTCGCATCTCTCACATAGTTACTCGCTGAGCGCCCGCGAGCGCCGTCGATGGCGCAAGCGCTCGACCACTGCGGACGCATCGAGCAAACAGGCTCTTTGGGGCAACGATCCAAACAGTCCCTGGGCACTGCGCGATGTTTCGCTGACGGTGCGTCGTGGCGAGTTTCTGGGCCTGGCGGGTCATACCGGCTCGGGTAAATCAACGCTGGTTCAGCATCTCAACGGGTTGATTCGTCCGCAGGAGGGAAGCGTTTGCGCGCTGGGGCTCGACCTATCAAGCAAGAAAGACGCCGCCGCGGTTAAGGCTAAGGTCGGCGTGGTGTTTCAGTATCCCGAGCGCCAGCTATTTGCCGAGACCGTGTCGCAGGACGTGGCGTTTGGCCCGCGCAACCTTGGTCTGCCGCAAGACGAGGTTGCGCGTCGTGTCGCATCATCGCTTGCGCGCGCGGGTCTCGATCTCGCCGCGATAGGCGACAAGAGCCCCTTTGAGCTTTCGGGCGGCCAGCAGCGCCGCGTGGCGTTTGCCGGCGTGCTCGCCATGGAACCCGAGGTCCTGGTACTCGACGAGCCCATGGCGGGGCTCGATCCGGCTGCGCGCAGGGATTTCCTGGGGCTCATCGATCGGCTCCATCGCGAGGGCCTGACTGTTGTCATGGTTTCACACAGCATGGATGACTTGGCTAATTGTTGCGACCGTATGGTTGTGATGAACGAGGGCGCGGTGTTTGCCGAGGGAACGCCTGCACAGGTTTTTGCGCACGCGGACGAGCTCAAGTCGATCGGTCTAGGTGTTCCTGCCGCTCAGCGTATGGCGTTGGCACTTGCTGGGACTGGCGTGCCGCTGCGCTGCGACAAACTCTATACGGTTGAGTCGCTGGCCGATGAGCTGGCCGGCGTGCTGATGGGCCGTGCGGGCAAGCCCGCGGACGCCCTCTGCCAGGTCGATTCCAAGATGCCCGCGCGAGAGGAGGGCTGCTAATGGAGGCGTTTTCGTTTGGTAGCTACTATCCTGGAGATAGCGCGGTCCATCGACTGGACCCGCGCACCAAGTTGCTCCTAGGTTTCGCATTTCTGATCACCGTGCTCACCGTTGGCAGCTTCCGCGGGCTGGTGCCGGTCGCAATGTTTGTCGTGCTGGTCTATGTTGTGACCCGGGTGCCGTTGCGTCGGGTCCTATCATCGATGGCGCCACTGCTGGCGATTGTCGTGGTAGTCGCGGTGCTCAACCTGTTTTCCGACCAGAGTGGCCGCATCCTGTGGCAGCTTGGCTTTTTGCAGGTGAGCGAGGGCTCGCTGCGTTCTGCTGCGTTTGTGGCGTGCCGCCTGACGTTGATGATGGCCGGCATGAGCGCCATTACACTCACCACGCCGACGCTCGACCTCACCGCGGGCTTTGAACGTCTGCTCGCACCATTTGCGCGCGTGGGGCTTCCGGCGCACGAACTCGGCATGATTATGGGTATCGCGCTGCGGTTTATGCCGCAATTTGCCACCGAGATGAAACAGACGGCCGATGCACAGGCAAGTCGCGGCGCGCGCGTGACGGGCGGTCCGCTCGGCGGTGTGCGCATGCTCGGCAGTGTGGCGATTCCGCTGTTCACCGGCGTGTTCCGTCATGCCGAGACGCTTTCGGCCGCCATGGACGCGCGCTGTTATCACGGCGAGCAGGGACGCACGCGTCTGCATGCGCTTACGTTTGGCCGCGGGGATGCACTGGCCGCGGTGGCGATGGCGCTGCTGGTGACATGCGTTGTCGTTATCAATCTTCAGCTCGTCTAAGCTCGATTCGAGCGCAAGAAAGGGGTCTCTATGACCGACATCGATCGCACGGCTCAGCTCGAGCGCGCCTGCTCGTATCTCAGGCGCATTCCGGCGTGGTATCTTGCCACGACCGATGCGAGCGACGGGCATCAGCCCCGCGTGAGGCCGTTTTCGTTTGCCATGGTCGATGATGGCAAGCTGTGGTTTTGCACGTCGCGCGACAAGGACGTGTGGGCGGAGTTGAGCGCGAATCCCAAGTTTGAGGTATCGGGCTGGAAGCCGGGGGAGTGCTGGATTGTGTTAACTGGCGAGGCCGCGCTCGAGGACGATGCATTCGTGAGCGACAAGGTGCGCCAAGCGGGCTTTAAGCACATGGTGGGCATTGGCGAGCAACACGATAGCGCCAACGATGGCCGCCTTGCATTCTTCTCGGTCCGCAACATCGCCGCGCGGTTCTGCGATATCGACGGCAGCGAAGAGCGCCTCGAGCTCTAATTTCCCAAATTGACTACCCATTCCAAAAAGACTGGTCAGGCGACAGGAGGAAACGTGGACGGATTGAATACGGTGCTGGAGTATCTGACGTCGGTGCCGGCGTGGTATCTGGCGACGAGCGTGGACGGACAGCCGCATGTGCGTCCGTTCTCGTTTGCACAGATTCAGGACGGCAAGCTGTGGTTTGTGACGGCGCGCACCAAAGATGTGTGGCAGGAGCTTCTGCAAAACCAGCGCTTTGAGGCCACAAGTTGGTGGCCGGGCCATGGTTGGTTGATTCTGCGCGGGCGTGCGGGTCTGGACGACCGGGCTTCGAGCGAGATGCGCGAGGCCGGATGGAAACATCTTGAGCGCTTGAGCGAGCACTATGAGGGGCCTAACGACCCCGCGCTCGTCTTCTTTAGCGTCGAGGATCCCGAGGCATTTATCTGCAATCATGACGAATGGGTGCCGGTTGAGCTCTAGCCAGCTGGCTCATCCTAACAACTTAGTTTTCGCATGGGCGGACCCCGTGTTGCCCGGCACCGTAAGGAGTGCCGGTCAATACGGGGCCCGCTCTATTTGTCAATTCCTTCAAGCGAATGTGTCGGGAATGTTTCAATGCATGAACATGCAAGCTATTTACGTATTCATGCATCTTTTGGTGCTAAAGTTTCAACCCACCTCATAACGACCGCTGCGAAATGCGCATCGGTGCATAAATCGCAGACAAGGAGTCTGATATGTCTTTGAAGGTTGGAATCGTCGGCGCGGCTGGATATGCCGGAGCCGAGCTCATTCGCCTCGTACTCGGCCATCCCGAGTTTGAACTTGTTGCCATTACGTCCAACGCCGATGCCGGCCAGCCGCTGTCCGCAGTGTATCCGAGCTTTGCTGGCGTGAGCGATCTGGTTTTCACCACGCATGACGCCCCCGAGCTCAAAAGCTGTGATGCGGTTTTTCTTGCCGTGCCGCACACGGCTGCCATGGCACAGGTGCCCGCGCTGCTTGCATCGGGCGTCTCCTGCTTTGATCTTTCGGCCGATTACCGTCTGAGCGACCCGTCCGTCTTTGAGGCATGGTATGCCGCCGAGCACACGAGCCCTGAGTTGCTCAAGACCCGCGCTTTTGGCCTGCCCGAGCTGTTCTGCCAGGACTTAGAGACCGCTGCTTCCAGCCATGCCGCCGGAAAGCCCGTTTTGGTCGCCTGCGCCGGCTGCTATCCCACCGCAACGAGCCTTGCTGCCGCTCCTGCCGTGCGTGCGGGCTGGGTGGCAGAGAACGGCCCCGTAATCGTCGATGCCATTAGCGGCGTGACGGGCGCCGGTAAGTCCTGCAACGCCCGCACCCACTTTTGCAGCGCGGACGAGAACCTGGAAGCCTATGGCGTGGGTAAACATCGCCACACACCAGAGATCGAGCAGATTCTGGGCCTGACCGATCGCGTCGTCTTTACTCCGCACTTGGCACCGCTCAAGCGCGGCCTGCTTTCCACGGTGACGATGCCGCTCGCGCCGCAGGCTCTCGACACGTTGGCCCTTGAGGACGTCGTCGACCATTACAAGAAGTTCTACGCCGGTCGCACCTTTGTGCGCGTGCTCGATGCCGGCCAGCAGCCCAAGACGGCTTCGGTCGTCGGCACCAACGCTGCCCAGGTCGGTCTTGCGCTCAACAAGCGCGCGGGCGTGCTGGTGGCGACGGGTGCTATCGACAATCTGTGCAAGGGTGCAGCAGGCCAGGCGGTCCAGTGCGCCAACATCGTTTTTGGCTTTGACGAGCGACGAGGCTTGCCCACAGTGGCGTGCCCGGTGTAGCACATTCGATTGTTAACGATTTGGTAGTCGGGTATCGAGTTGGGCGCCACTTTTAAGCTGGTCTACTAATTGCGACCGGTATGGCGTGCCAGCCGATACCCGCTTTCTTATTTGATATAAGGAGTCGTAGGGACGATGAATACCGACCTGATTGATATCAAGATTCGCGCCGTCGAGGGTGGCGTTACGGCAGCGACCGGCTTTAAGGCTGCAGGCATCCATGCGGGATTCCGGAAGAATCCCGAGCGCTTGGACTATGCGCTCGTCGTGCCCGATATGCCCTGTCCCGGCGCCGGCGTGTTTACGAGCAACCGCTTTTGCGCGGCGCCCGTGCAGGTGAGCCGTGCCAACCTGGGCGGTGCGGACAAAGGCTATGGCATTATCGCCGGTGTTTCAATCAACTCCGGCAACGCGAATGCCGCTACGGGCGAGACCGGCCTTGCCTGCGCGCGCGAGACGTGCAACATCGCCTCGCAGGTCATCGGCTGCGAACCCCAGCAGATCCTAGTTGCATCCACGGGCGTGATCGGACAGATTTTGCCGATCGACACGTTTGAGACAGCCGTCCCGTCCGCCTACGAGGCGCTCTCTGCCCATGGCGGTGCCGATGCGGCCCGTGCCATCATGACGACCGATACGCACTCCAAGGAGTATGCCGTTCGCTACCGCAGTGAGGCTGCGGGCCATGCGGGCAACGCTTATACGGTGGGCGGCATGTGCAAGGGCTCGGGCATGATCATGCCCAATATGGCCACCATGATCGCGGTCATTACTACCGATGCCCCCGTCGAGCCGGCGGCGCTCCACGCCCTGTTGCTCTCGACCGTTAAGCAGACCTTCAATAAGGTGACGGTCGATTCCGATACCTCGACCAACGACACTTGTATCATGCTTGCCTCTGGCGCTGCTGCTGCAGATGCCGAGGCCATCGTCGAGGGCACTGACGCCTTTGACGAACTGTCCTTTGCCGTGCACGAGGTGTGCGAGAGCCTGGCGCGCAACATCGCGGCCGATGGCGAGGGTGCGTCAAAGCTCGTGACGGTTAACATTACCGGCGCCGCCGACGACGAGGAAGCCGATATCGCCGCCCGTGCCGTCGCCAACTCGCCGCTCGTCAAGACCTGCATCGCTGGCCACGACTGCAACTGGGGCCGCGTTGCCATGGCACTTGGCAAGTGCGGCGTGAAGTTTAATCAGGAAGATGTTTCCATCGACATGATGGGCATGCCTGTCTGCCGCGATGGCCTGACCGTTCCCTTTGACGAGGACGAGGCTCTGCGACGTTTTGAGGCGCCCGAGATCGTGATCTCGGCCGACCTGCGCGCAGGCGATGCGGCAACGACCGTGTGGACCTGCGACCTCACGCACGAGTACATCTCCATCAACGGTGACTACCGTTCCTAGATTCCAGGCGCGCTGCGCATCTTGCCGCGATTGCGGGCAGCGGAGCACGGCGCGATAACGATACGAAAGACGAGGCAGATTATGAAATTCGCACGCGACTGTCGTTCGAGCGAATCCAACGAAGCAACCGCGCAGCTGCTGTTCGAAGCGCTGCCGTGGATTAAAAACCTGACCGGCAAGACGGTCGTTATCAAATATGGCGGAGCCGCCATGGCCGACGAGCAACTGCGCCGCGACGTGATGAGCGACATCGTTTTGCTCAAGATCATCGGCATGCGCCCCGTCATCGTGCATGGCGGCGGCAAGGCCATCAACGAGGCGCTGAGCCATTACGATATTCCCGTCGAGTTTAAGAACGGCCAGCGCGTGACCACGCCGGCGACTATGGATATCGTGCGCGAGGTGCTGGGCGGCAAGGTTAACCAAGAGCTGGTCGCCGCCATCAACCGCCACGGCAACCTGGCCGTAGGCGTGTCGGGCAGCGATGCCGGCACGCTCATCGCCGAGCCGCTCGACCCCGAGCTCGGTCGTGTGGGCAAAGTGACGCACGTCAACACCGACTATATCGAGCGCTTGCTCGATAGCGAGTACATCCCCGTCATCGCTACCGTCGCAGCGGGGGAGGACGGCGGTTTCTTCAACATCAACGCCGATACCGCCGCCGGTGCCGTTGCGGCGGCGCTTCACGCGCATAAGGCGATTTTTTTGACCGACGTCGATGGCCTGTACAAGGACTTTAGCGACAAGGACTCGCTTATCTCCAACCTAACGCTCGACGAGGTTAACGAGATGCTCTACGGTGGCGAGGTCGATAAGGGCATGATTCCCAAGCTGCGTGCGGCCGTCGATGCGCTTGCCGGCGGCGTATTTCGTGCCCACATCATTAACGGTACCACGCCGCATTCGCTGCTCCTGGAGCTGCTGACCGATGCCGGCGTCGGCACCGTGATCCATTCCACCGAGACGGCCTACGAGTTCGATACGCACCCGCACCCGCTTTCGACCTTTGCGGCACGCCTGACCGAGAACCTCGACGAGGTCGAGAAGCTTCAAACGGTCTAGCCGGCTCAAAATTGCTACGCCATTATGCCCAAACTCCGCGCTACCTGGCGCTTAACGAAAGGTATCTCATGTCACTTGCAGCACAACAATCGCTCGAATCCCACTACGTCATGCACACCTTTGGTCGCTCTCCGGTCGAGTTTGTCGAAGGCCGCGGCATGAAGCTCACCGGCGACGATGGTCGCGAATACCTCGATTTTCTTGCCGGCATCGGCGTGTGCAGTCTGGGCCACGGCAATCCGGCAGTGCTGTCGGCGCTCGAGGCTCAGACCAAGAAGCTCCTGCATGTCTCCAACTATTTCTACATCGAGCAGCGCGGACAGGTCGCGGCGCTGTTGTCCAAACTCGCTAACGATGATACGGACGGTGCGCGCGTGCTTGCCGACGCGATTGCCGCCGGCGACGAGACCACGGCGGCGGCACTTGGCGCTCCGGCTGCGGGCGAGCAGGTGTGGGAGACGTTCTTTGCCAATTCTGGTGCCGAGGCCAACGAGGGCTCGATGAAGCTCGCGCGTCTGTACGCCAAGCGTGCCGGCAACGGAGGCAACACCATCGTGTGTATGCGTGGCGGCTTTCACGGTCGTACGCTCGAGACCATTGCCGCGACCATGCAGGATTGGCTGCAGGACAGCTTCCGCCCGCTGCCGGGTGGCTTTGTGGCCTGTACGCCCAACGATGTAGATGAACTGCGCGCAATCTTTAAGCAGCTGGGCAGTGAGATTTGCGCCGTGATGCTCGAGCCGATTCAGGGCGAGAGCGGTGTGCACCCCATGACCGAGGAGTTTATGGCTACGGCGCGCGACTTGGCGCACGAGGTGGGTGCCGTGCTTATTGCCGACGAGGTCCAGTGCGGAATCTTCCGCACGGGTAAGCCGTTTGCGTTCCAGACCTATGGCGTGGAGCCCGACATTATGAGCCTTGCCAAGGGAATCGCCGACGGCGTGCCCATGGGTGCCGTGGTGGCAAAGAAGGAAATCGCTGACGTCTTTAAGCCCGGCGATCATGGCTCGACCTTCGGCGGTAGCTGCCTGGCTGTCGCGGCCTGTGCCGCGACGCTCTCCGCGCTCGTGCACGGCGATTATGCCGAGCATGCTGCCAAGGTTGGCGCCTATATGGAGGCAAAGCTTGCCAAGCTGCCGCATGTTACCGAGGCGCGTGGTCGCGGCCTGATGCTCGGCTGCGATCTGGACGATGCCGCGGGTGATGCACACGACGTCGTGGCCCGTGCATTGGGGGCTGGTGCCGTGATCAACGCTACAGGCGCACATACGCTGCGCTTCCTTCCGCCGCTCGTGTGTGAAGAGGCCGAAGTGGACAGCCTGATCGAGATTCTGTCGGACGTTTTGGCGTAGCGCCATCAGACATAGCAATTTGGAGCGGGTTTCAGGCTGTCACGTGCCGTTTGGCGCACGATTGGGCGAACTGGAGCCCGTTTTGCTATCGATTTACCATGGCTGGGATAGGGCGTGTGCAAAAAAGAAAGGCCTCCATCACTGGAGGCCTAACAATTCAATGGTGGGCGATGAGGGATGTCCGCGTGCGGCTGGCGCCGCCCGCGCCCCGCTTCGTCGCTCCGCTCCTCGCGTGCTGCGCTGGAAAACGCTTGCGCGTTTCCTCAGCTCCGCACCCTTGCGGGTTCGAATCCCATGCGCCGGGCCCAAACAAAAACGGTCCCCTTTCGAGGACCGTTTCCAATTCAATGGTGGGCGATGAGGGATTCGAACCCCCAGCCTTGTGCGTGTAAAGCACCTGCGCTAACCGTTGCGCCAATCGCCCGCAGGGATTGAGTATAGCGGAAACCCTGCGTGGTTCACCGCTAATTCATAACGAAAACTAAGCGGCGACTTTAGCGCCCTTGTCCTCGTCGATAAAGAAGCGCTTGTACCAAATGAGGAACGTCAGCGTGGTATAGATCTTGCGCTGGTTGAGCGCGCGGCCCTTAAAGTGATCGTCGAGCAGTTTCATGAGCGCATCGGTGTCAAAGAAATCAGCAGCCCACGGTGCGGTGAAGTATTCCTTTACGTAGTCGTAGTACTTTTGCTCGCGCAGCCAGAACTTGACCGGTACGGGGAAGCCCACCTTCTTGCGCGTTGCCCACTCGTCGGGCAGCGTGCGGTTGGCAGCGTGACGCAGAACGAGCTTGCAGCCTTCTTCGTTAACACGGTAGTTGGCGGGAATGTGCTCGGCAAACTCCATGACCTTCTTGTCCAGGAACGGAACGCGGAGCTCCAGAGAATGCGCCATGCACATCTTGTCGGCCTTGAGCAGAATGTCACCCGGCAGCCACATGTTCATATCCAGATACTGTTTCTTGGAAAGCTCGCAGCAGTCGGGAACCTGTTTGTAGTACTCGGCGCACATCTCGGCGGCGTTCTTGCCGGTGTCATAAGCGGGCTTGAGCACCTCGTCGACCTCGGAGGGATCGAACACCTTTGCCTGACCCACATACCAGCGCTCGGGAACCTCGGCGCATTTCGTCAGGAAGTTGTGGCCCTTAAAGTAGGGGAGATGCTGAACGAGTAAGCCCAGGGCGCGACGTACGCCGAGCGGCACGCGCTTCTTAAAAGTGCGCATCTCGGGGGTGTCTTCGTACCACTCATAGCCGGCAAACAGCTCGTCGGCACCCTCGCCCGAAAGGACGACGGTGACCTCCTTGGAAGCCATCTGCGCCAGATAGTACAGCGGCACGCTGGACAGGTTCGATTGCGGCTCGTCCATGTGGTACTGGATATCGGGCAGTGCATCAAAGAACTCGTCGGCGGTAATCATCTTGCGCACGTTCTTGATGCCCAGCTTGTCGGAAAGCTCGGCGGCGTAGTTGGTCTCGTTGAAGTTCTTGTAATCGAAGCCGACAGAATACGTGGTGTCGGGCATGAGACAGGCGGCAATGTAGCTGGAGTCCACACCGCCAGAAAGGAACGAGCCCACCTTAACATCGGCGATTCGGTGCGCAGCGACGCTTTCGTGCACGACCTTGTCGCACTCGTCCACGTACTCCTCGAAGGTCTTGGAGTTGTCGTCGGTGAAGTCACAGCTCCAGTAACGCTTGATGTCCATGGTGTTGGTCGTCAGGTCATACGTAAAGCAATGCGCCGGGGCAAGCTTGAACACGCCCTTAAAGAAGGTCTCCTCCGTGGCGGGGAATTGCAGCGTCAGGTAGGGGCGCAGCGCGTCGTGGTTGACAGCCTTCTCAAACTTGGGATGGTCCAGGAAGCTCTTGATCTCGGAGCCAAACAGCAGCGAGCCATCGGATGCCTGGTAGTAATAGAACGGCTTGATACCAAAGATGTCACGAGCACCAAAGAGTTTGTTTTTGTTCTGGTCGTGAATCACGAACGCGTACATGCCGCGCAGACGGTTGACCAGGTCCTCGCCCCACTCCTCGTAACCGTGTACCAGGACTTCGGTATCAGCGTTGCAGTGGAAGGCGTAGCCGGCCGCCTCCAGCTCGGCGCGAAGCTCCTGGAAGTTGTAGATCTCTCCGTTGAAGACAATCGTGACCTTGCCGTCGTCGCTCGACATGGGCTGGGCTCCAGCTTCGGAAAGATCGAGAATCGAAAGACGACGGAAGCCAAGGGCAACGTTGTCGACGATATGCTGGCCGCCCATATCGGGACCACGGTGGATGATGCGATTCATCATGGCCGTGAGAACCAGCTCACTCTGTTCATCTGTACCGGTAAAACCGACAAAACCGCACATGCAAGATCCTTTCTGCTGACGGCTCAGGTGTACTGCCGCAAGGATTACGGCAGCTGATGTCAAATAATCTTTACTATCATGCCAATCTTTCGTTTCGTGATAGGGCATAAGCGCCGAGCGAACCGAAAAAACCACGTCCCGATCTTCAGACGAAGCGGCGGGCCGTGGTTGCGAACGCTATGTTAAAGAACAGCACCCAGATTTCCTTGTTTTTACACGGGGTGAACACTGTTGCCATTTATTAGACCACGGCACAGTCCATGCAATTTTTTAGAAGGCTGTGATGCGTGCAAGGTCAGGTGGCATATTAGGATGGTTGATAATACAGAATGTTTCATCGTTTCTGCCGCGGGACGTCTTCTGCCCTTTAAGGCTGAATTTAGCGAGAGAGGTCTTTGTATGTCGAGTCCGACACAAGAGAAGCTAACTCTGATGCGCTATATAGAGTTGCTCGAGGAAGATGACCTTGTTGTTTCCAGACCGAGCGCTTCGTGCGACCAGCGCATTGAGTTTGCGACTGATGACTCGCGCCAGGTGCGTCCGGGCACGTTGTTTGTCTGCAAGGGCCGTGCGTTTAAGCGCGAGTACCTGCTTTCGGCAATCGCCGATGGCGCCGTGGCCTACGTTTCCGAGGTCGATTACGATGTTGATCTTCCCGCGGTGATTGTGAGCGATATTCGTCGCACGCTCGCCGTGGTGGCAGATGCCTTTTATGGGCACCCGTCGGGTAAGGTGAAGGTCTGCGCCTTTACAGGCACCAAGGGCAAGTCGACCTGCAGCTTTTATCTGCGCGGCATCCTCGCCAACGAGGCCAAGCTTACGGGCTGTCATCGACCCGCTCTTAATACGGGCATTGAGTTCGACGACGGCATCGAGACGGGCCCTTCCAAGCTGACGACCCCCGAATCCTTCCTGCTGCAGTCTCGCATCGCACATGCTGCGGAGGCGGGTGCCCCGTGGCTGGTTATGGAGGCATCGAGTCAGGGCCTCAAATACGAGCGCACGGGCAAGATTGACTTTGAAGTCGGCGCCTTTACCAATATCGGCGAGGATCACATTTCGCCGATTGAGCATCCGACGCTCGAGGATTACTTTGCCAGCAAGCTCAAAATCTTCTCGCAGAGCCGTTTTGCCGTGGTCAATCTCGATATGGATAAGGTCGATCGCGTGCTCGAGTCGGCATCTCGTTGCGAACGTACGGTGACGTTCTCCCTGACCGACGAGCGTGCCGACGTGCTTGCGCTGGCGATTCGCAATGGCGACTGCGGCGTGGTGGCAACGGTGCGCACGCCCCGCTTTACGCGCGACATTGTGATTCCCACGCCGGTTAAGTTCAATGTGTCCAACGCGCTTGCCGCTATTGCCTGCGCCGAGGCCCTGGGTATTTCCGAAGAGGGCATCGTCCATGGCTTTGAGGGCGTCTTCGTTCCCGGCCGTATGGAGCTCTATCCGTCCGTATCGGGCAAAATCCTGGGCATCGTCGATTTTGCACATAACGGCATGAGCCTCGAGACGCTCCTGCGTGACTTGCGCGAGAACTATCCCGAGCGCGAGCTGGCGGTTGTATTTGGCGCTACGGGCGGTAAGGGTGTCGATCGACGCACCACGATGGGCATCGCCGCTGGCAAGTATGCCGACCGAATCGTGATTACCGAGGATGACCCCGGCCCCGAGGATGTCGAGGACATCTGCGCCGAGATCGCGCGCAACGTTCAAGCGCAGGGAAATGATAACTGGCAAATCGTGACGGATCGCGTTGCCGCTATCGAGACTGCCGTGCGCGAAACCGTCCGTCCTGCCGTGGTCATCGTGACCGGTAAGGGCGAGGAAGAGCGTATGCTGCGCAAGAACGGACCCGAGCCTTGTGAGCGCGACGGTTCGATTCTCAAGCGCACGCTTGCGGCGTACGACGCCTAGACCAAGCCCCTTCTATGTAAACGGAGTGACCATGTCCCACAACATCCTGCCGACCGTTGCCGAGCTTTCGGGCGAGATGCGCGAGCGTCTTGCCAAGGTCAAGTATATCTTTACCGATCTGGACGCCACGATGCTCGCCCCCGGCTCGTGCGTGCTGCGCGATAACGACGGCAATCCCTCGACCAAGCTCGTCGAGGCGGTTGTCGCGCTCGCTCGTGCCGGCATCCAGGTGGTCCCCACCTCGGGTCGCAATCGCACCATGATCCATGAGGACGCCCGCGTGCTCGGCCTCAACTCCTACATCGGCGAGATGGGCGGCCTGGTCATGTACGACCTCAAGGCCAACGATTGGGAGTACCTGACGGGCGACATGCCCTACGACCCCGCCTGCGGTCTCACGCCGCACCAGGTGATTGAGCAGACCGGCGTGTGTGAGAAGATCCTTGCCCGCTGGCCGCGTAAAATCGAGTACCACAACGACATGTCGACCGGCTACAAGTACCGTGAGGTCACCGTCGGCATGCGCGGCGATGTGCCCGACGATGAGGTCCAGGCTATCCTGGACGAGGCCGGCTGCGGTCTGGTCTGGGCTTGCAACGGCCATCTGACTCACCTGTCCAAGCCGACGACGCTCGAGCTTAATCGCGTCGAGGACGGCCGCGCCTTCAACATCAATCCGGCGGGTCTCAACAAGGGCGTTGCCATTGCGCGCTTCTGCGAGCACCTGGGGATCGAGCGCGAGGAGACGCTCGCGCTCGGCGACTCCGAGTCCGACTTCTACATGGCCGACCATGTTGGCATGTTCTGCCTGGTCGAGAACGGTCTGACGAGCGCCGGCGCCCCGGAGTTCTTGGACACCTGCGACAATGCCTATGTAACGCGCGGCAAGATTGTCGACGGTTGGGTGGCAACGGCCGAGCTGCTGGTCGCGGCCCGTTCGTAGCGCGACACATCACGCGTGGTCGCATTTTTCGAGAGAGAATCTGGTGAGGTAATGTCCGATATCGATAGTCTGGCCGGGGCCACGCGTCCGATCGGCGTGTTCGACTCGGGCCTGGGCGGCTTGACGGTCGCGCGCG
>CABUZF010000010.1 GCA_902495985.1 uncultured Collinsella sp. | reverse complement strand
TGGACCTTATCGCGGGTCTCTTGGCTAATATAACCGCGGTTATTAAGCACGCGAGATACCGTAGTAGGCGAAACCCCCGCCACCGCTGCAACTTCCTTGATGCCAGGCTTAGCAGAATCCTTAGAACGAGTGCCCTCGCGAGCCATAGCACCCTCCCCTATCAACATGTCATACGTTTACATACGAACAAAGCATACCCCAACAACAGCGGGAAGACGGTAACAGCACAAGTAAGTAAACGACTCATCCAAATAATTAGGAGAGTTCCGCCTAAAGGGTGACTCCGAAGAACCCCGCTTGGCCGTTTTTGGGTTATTTCCAAAACATCCCGCAGGACGCAAAGAGGCCCCGCCGCGCAACGCGCGCAGCGGAGCCTCTTTGCATGTCCGAGGACGTTTTGGAAAATAACCCAAAACCGGCCCCAGTAATCCTACAGGAGTTAAATCCCTTTAGAACTTGTTGTGGAAGGTACGCGCAATGACCTCGTCCTGCTGCTCCTTGGTGAGCGTGTGGAAGTTCACGGCATAGCCGGAAACGCGGATGGTCAGCTGCGGGTACTTCTCGGGGTGAGCCTGAGCGTCGAGCAGCGTCTCACGGTTGAAGACGTTGATGTTCAGGTGGTGGCCACCCTTCTCGGCGTAAGCGTCGAGCATGTGGACCAGGTTATCGGCCTGGGTCTCGGAAACTTCAGAAACCTTCATAATGTGTCTCCTTCGATCGATAGGCGCCGGCCGAAACCGGCGCACTAATCAGTAATCGTTATTGTTAGTATAGCACTAACAATAGTTACTCGCCCAGCTGATCAAGGTCGATATCGCCAAAGAACACCTGGTCCTCCTTGCCGAGCGCACTCGGGATGATGGAGAAGGTGTTGGAGATGCCGTCCTGAGCATCGCGGAACGGGAGCTTGGAAACCGAAGACAGCGAAGCGATGGCGCCGTGGCTATCGCGCTTGTGCATGGGGTTAGCACCCGGGGCGAACGGCTGGCCAGCCTTGCGGCCGTCGGGCGTGGAGCCGGTCTTCTTACCGTACACGACGTTGGAGGTAATGGTCAGAACCGAGGTCGTAGGCACGGAGTTGCGGTAGGTATCGTTCATGCGGATGTACTCCATGAACTGGTGCACAACGTCGTGAGCGATCTGGTCGACGCGGTCGTCGTCGTTACCGTACTTGGGGAACTCGCCCTCGGTCTCAAAGTCGACGATGATGCCGTTCTCGTCACGGACGGGGTGGACCTTGGCGTACTTGATAGCGGACAGGGAGTCAGCCACGACGGAAAGGCCAGCGATGCCCGTAGCGAACCAGCGGTGCACGTGCTTGTCGTGCAGAGCCATCTGGATGCGCTCGTAGCAGTACTTGTCGTGCATGTAGTGAATGATGTTCAGCGAGTTGACGTACACGCCAGCGAGCCACTTCATCATGTCGTTGTACTTGGCCACAACGTCGTCGTAATCGAGCGTATCGCCCTCGACGGCGCGATACTTGGGGCCGACCTGCTTCTTGGAGACCTCGTCAACACCGCCGTTGAGTGCGTACAGCAGGCACTTGGCCAGGTTGGCGCGAGCGCCGAAGAACTGCATCTCCTTGCCAATGCGCATGGAGGATACGCAGCAGGCGATGCCGTAGTCGTCGCCGTGGTAAACGCGCATGAGGTCGTCGTTCTCGTACTGGATCGAGGAGCTGGCGACAGAAGTCTTGGCGCAGAACTTCTTGAAGTTCTCGGGCAGACGGGTCGACCACAGAACGGTCATGTTGGGCTCGGGGCTGGTGCCCATGTTCTCGAGCGTGTGCAGGTAGCGGTAGCTCATCTTGGTAACGAGCGTACGGCCGTCAACACCCATGCCGCCGATGGACTCGGTGACCCACTGCGGATCGCCGGTAAACAGGGCCTGGTACTCGGGGGTACGGGCGAACTTGACCATACGGAGCTTCATGATGAAGTGATCCACGAACTCCTGAATCTGCTCCTCGGTGAAGGTACCGTTGGCAAGGTCGCGCTCAGCGTAGATGTCGATGAACGTAGAGGTACGGCCGATGGACATAGCGGCGCCGTTCTGCTCCTTGACGGCAGCGAGGTAGGCGAAGTACATCCACTGGATGGCCTCCTGCGTGTTGGTAGCAGGGTTGGAAATATCGAAACCATAGGTCTCGGCCATCATCTTGAGCTCGCCGAGGGCGCGGATCTGCTCCTGCAGCTCCTCGCGGTCGCGGATGTTGTCGGCGGTCATGACCGTCGGAGTGGAAGCCTTCTGGGCCTCCTTGTCCTTGATCAGGTAGTCGACGCCGTACAGGGCGACACGACGGTAGTCGCCGATGATGCGGCCGCGGCCATAGCCATCGGGCAGACCGGTGATGATGTGAGCCGAGCGGCAAGCACGCATCTCGGGGGTGTAGACATCGAAGACGCCAGCGTTGTGGGTCTTGCGCTCGAAGGTGTAGCGCTCGACAACGTTCTCGTCGACCTTATAGCCGTGCTGGCTGGCAGCCTGGCAAGCGATGCGGATACCGCCGTTGACGTGCAGCGCGCGCTTGAGCGGCTTGTCGGTCTGGAGACCGACGATGGTCTCCTTCTCGCGGTGGGCGTTATCGATGTAGCCAGCGGGGTGGCTCACGATACCCGTAACGGTCTTGGTGTCCATATCGAGGACACCGCCCTGCTCGCGCTCCTTAAGCAGCAGGTCGAGAACCTCGCCCCACAGCTCCTTGGTACGCTCGGTCGGACCTACGAGGAACGACTCATCGCCCTCGTAGGGGGTGTAGTTCTTCTGGATGAAGTCTCGGACGTCAACCTCTCCCGTCCAAATGCCTTCCTTGAAGCCTTCCCATGCCTCCTGCATTGTGTAACCACGCTCCTAGTTACGTGTAATGCGGCGCTCTCTCACACCGCTGCTTATTGAATTCTTGAATTTTCGGCTTGCACTACCGGCTTCTTCCGTTCTTCACCACACGTTGGTGCAGGGAAAACGTTTGTCCACCTTGGAACTACAACCCAAAACCCAAGATTTCACCCGTCTGAGAAGGATAACATAGCGACCCTCTCCATCTGGGCTGTTATATGTTTCTTTTTTTATATCATAAGGGTGTTTTTTACAAATCCGCAGGAAACGCGAGCGCGAACAACTACCGTTCACCGATTTGTATGTTATTTTTCCTTGCCTTTGTACGACGTTCGCTCTAGCTGTTATGCCAGCTTTAGCAGGGTAAAGTGTCCCAGAGACCCTACAGAAACTGCAGGGCGGCCACGGGATCCCCCGTGGCCGCCCTGTGGCGTAGCTAGTTTTTAGCTTTGATTGCCGCTTGGCATTAGGCGGCTGCGGCGGCCTTGTCGGTCGTTGCCTTGCTATCGCCGTTGCCCTGGCCCTCAAAATGCTTGTAGCACCAGCTGGTGACCAGCGGGGTCAAAATAGCCGTCACGATTGCGCAGGCAGCAACCTGTGCCGTAGCCGTCGCGAGCACGGCGCCGCCGTACATGGCCCCGTTGACGCTTGCCATGGCAGCAGGCGTGGCCACATTGGCTCCGGCGCAGCTCGAAATGGCCGCACCTGCGACACCCGTACCACCCGTGAGCTTATCGACCGCGATGACGGGAATTGCAAAGACCACCGAGCAGATCACGCCGAGCAGAATACCGGGGAGACCGCCATTAATGAGCTGGCCAAAGGTCATGGTCGAGCCCATGGCAAAGAAGACGAGCACGATGATGGCGGAAAGTGCCGGTGCCATCATCTTCTTAAAGCTGGGGAACAGGTTACCCAGAATAATGCCGATGACGATCGGCAGAATGGCACCCACGAGCGACCAGCCGATCGGAGCCTGACCGGCAGCGCCGAGCACGATCATCGTGACCGGAGGGCCGACAACGAGCGTGGTGATGGCGACGGCGCCACGCTCGGCCTCGTTGCCCATGGTGCCCATCAGACCAGCGTACATAGCGTTGTTGGCGCCGGTGCAAGCCGCCAGCATCACCATGGCAGAGATGCCAAACAGGTTGTCGTTGAACACATAAAGGATGAGCAGCGACACGGCAACGACCACGATCTGCTTGACAGCGATGATGATGGCGCCGCGTGCAGCGGCGGCGGGAGCACTCTTAAACGAAATCGTCGTACCGACGATGAGCAAAAAGGCGCCAACGAGCGGGCCTGCACCCTGCTGGGTCATGCCAAGCGTAAAGCTACCGAGCGTTTTAAACAGGTCGGGGAATAGCGTGTTGAGCAGGCAGCCCAACAGAAGCGGCACCAAGATATTGGCGCCCGGGATGGAGGACATCTTAAAGAACGGCTCCTTTGCCGCCGGCGCCTCCACCGCAGTCGATTCACTCATATATATCTCCTTTGGATGCATGCGAATCGTAGCCGCACGCGCCTATGTCAGAAAGAAGGCGACAACCCCGAGTCGCCAGGGTCGCCGCCAAACGATCACCGCGGGGTATTACCCGTCCAGGACGATGCCGCCGTCGCAGTCACCAATCTCGCCGTTCACGAAGCTGGCGAGGTCGGAAGCGAAGAACAGCACCATCTGCGCAGGCTCGCTGGCCTGGGCGGCGCGGCCCAGAGGAATACCGTTGATGATGCGCTGAGAGTTCTCGTCAGAGAGAATCGAGGTCATATCGGTCAACGTGAGCGACGGGCACACGGCGTTGCAGCGAACGCCAAACTTGCCGCCTTCCTTGGCGACTGCCTTGGTCAGACCGTTAACGCCTGCTTTGGAGCTCGCGTAAGCCGCGGTGCCGAGCAGGCCGCCACCGATCTTGCCCGCAACGGAACTCACGTTGACGATAGTACCGGCATGGGCCGCCTTAAAGTGCGGGTAGACGGCGTTCATCATGGTAAAGGTACCGTTGAGGTTGATGTCGATGGTGCGGCGCCACTCGGTGTCATCGATCTCGTCGAACTTCTTGGTGCTGATGACGCCAGCGCAGTTGATCAGGATGTTGGTTTGCGGCAGGTCCGTAAAAATCTGCTCGACGGTCTCGCGCGCCTTGGGCGCATCGGCGACATCGAGCTGATAGAACTTGTTGCCCTCGCCAAGCTCGGCCACAGCGGCCTCGCCCTTAGCAGCGTTCCTTGCGATGAGCGCGACATGTCCGCCGCCCGCAACGATGCCCTTGGCGATCTCGAGGCCAATGCCCTGAGTGCCGCCCGTGACAATCGCGGTCTTGCCCGTGAAGTCAAATGCCATGACTCCATCCCCCTTTATGTAAGGTGTCTCCTTGCGGGAAGTTGGAGCATCGCACGTGGCGATTATATGAGTCCCAGTCGTCATGGTGGTGACAACCCCTCGCCTAACCGCGGGCATGATAGTTCTTTGAAACGCTTTAGCAATTGAATGATTTTAAGTCTTAATGAGCTCTTAATATTGCCTACTGTATGAGGCCCGCGTATGGGGGTATCATCTTCCACCGAAAATAGTTTCTAGTGTTAGGGGTTTTCGGTGGAAGATACCGATTTCCATGAGCTTGGGCGTCAGCTCTTTACCGAGTTTGGCAGCATGCACCAGCGCGTTTCGCGCTTTGCCGACCAGGCTCTGGGTGGCGAGATGGCCGTCATGCGCGCCCTCATGCGCGCCGGCGGCTCGCTCACGCCGAGCGAACTCGCTGATCGCGCCTGGGTCTCGAGCGCCCGCATCGCCAATATCCTGCGCGCCCTCGAGGCCAAGGGCTGGGTCGAGCGCGAGCACTCAAAGACCGACCGTCGTCGCGTACACGTCACGGTGACCGACAAAGGATTCCAGGTTATCGAAATCAAACGTCGGGAATTCGAGGACCGCACCGCGGCCTTCCTCGAGCAGCTTGGCGAAACAGATACCCAAGAGATGGTGCGCCTTCTTAGACGTGCCAACGAAATTATCGACCGCAATCAAGAAAGGAGAGATGCCGAGTGAGGATTCTCAAGCTCTTTAAAAAACATATCCTGGCACTGTTCGCAGCTATCGTACTTATCGTAATCAGCTGCAACGCCGATCTGGCGCTGCCTACCTATATGAGCGACATCGTCGACGTGGGTGTGCAGCAAGGCGGCATCGCGTCGCCCGTACCCGACACCATCCGCGCCGAATCGCTCGACGACCTCGAACTCTTTATGAGCGCCAAGGACGCCAAGGCTGTGGAGGCCGTGTTTAGCAAGGCTGACAAAAACGACATTCGAACGTACGAGGGCACCGAGGAAGAGCGTGCCGATGGAGGCAAGATTGCCGACATTATGAGCCTGCCCGAGACTGTTGTCCTTTCGCTCAACCAGGGCATCGACGCCAACTCCATGGGCGACATGATGGGCTCGTCCAGCGAGAAAGACGACAACGCTGCCCAGGCCATGCCCACCCCCGAGCAAATGGCAGCGATGACGCCCGAGCAGCTCGCCGAGATGCAGCAGAAGGCCGCGGCGGCGCAGAACATGCAAAAGCAGATTGATGCCGACGGCGGTAAGATCACTATGAAGAGCCTGCGCCTGGGTGTCGAGGGCGGTCTGGTAGACCAAAGCAAGCTCGTCGAGGGCGCCAACCAAATGGCGGACAAAATGGGCTCCATGTCGGGCTCCATCGTCACCCAGCGCGCCGTGAGCTATGTACAGGACGAGTACAAGGCGCAGGGCATCGACCCCGCCGACGTGCAGAACGCCTACCTGAGCCGCATGGCGACCACGATGTTTGGACTGTGCCTCGTGTCGCTCGTCGCCACCATCCTGACCGGTGCCGTGGCTTCGCGCACCGCCTGCTCCATCGCCCGCGACCTGCGCCGCGAGACCTTCAACAAGGTTATGCACTTCTCGCCGGCCGAGGTGGGCAAGTTTAGCCAGGCCTCGCTCATCACCCGCTGCACCAACGACATTCAGCAGATCCAGATGGCCGCAACTCTGTTTATCCGCATGTGTCTGATGGCCCCCGTCATGGGCATCGTCGCCGTCATGCGCGTCCTGGCCAACCATACCGGCCTGGAGTGGACCATCGCCGTTGCCATCATCGCGGTCTCGGCCGTCGTCGGCGTGCTTATGGGCCTCACCATGCCCAAGTTCAAAAAGATGCAAAGCTTTGTTGACCGCGTGAACCTTACCGCCCGCGAGCTGCTCGACGGCCTTATGCCCATCCGCTCGTTCAACCGCGAGGAACATGAGCTCGAACGTTTTGACAAGGCGTCGCTCGACCTGATGACCACGCAGCTCTACACCAACCGAGCCATGAGCTTTATGATGCCGCTCATGATGCTCGTCATGAACTGCATCACCGTACTTATCGTCTGGTTTGGCGCGCAGGGCGTGTCCGACGGCGTGATGCAGGTCGGCAACATGATGGCGTTTATCTCCTACACCATGCAGATCGTCATGGCGTTTATGATCCTCACCATGGTTTCGGTCATCCTGCCCCGTGCCGAGGTCGCAGCCGAGCGCGTAGATGAGGTCATCACCTGCCCCACGAGCATCAACGACCCTGCCTCGCCCAAACTGCCCGCGGCCAGCTCGCCGCGCGGTGAGCTCACCTTCCGCGACGTGAGCTTCCAGTATCCCGATGCCCGCGCCGACGTCATCAGCGGCGTAAACTTCACCACGCACGCCGGTCAGATGCTCGGCATCATTGGTTCCACGGGCTCGGGCAAGTCCACACTTGTGCAGCTGATTCCGCGCCTGTACGACGTCACGGGCGGCAGCATTTCGCTCGACGGCATCGACGTGCGCGACATGACCCTTTCCGAGCTGCGCCGCCGCATTGGTTACATCCCGCAGCAGGGGCGTCTGTTCTCGGGCACCGTCGAGAGCAACCTCAAGTTTGCCGGCGACATGGTGAGCGATGATGACATGCGCCAGGCCGCGCGCATCGCACAGGCCGAGGACTTTATCGCCGAGCGTGAGGGCGGTTACGACTCCCCCATCAGCCAGGGCGGCTCCAATGTTTCGGGTGGTCAGCGCCAGCGTCTGGCCATCGCCCGCGCATTGGCCAAAAAGCCCGAGGTCGTGGTGTTCGATGACTCGTTTAGTGCCCTCGACTACAAGACCGACGCGCGCCTGCGCGAGGAGCTGGCCAAAAACGTTACCGACGCCGCACTCGTGGTCGTGGCCCAGCGCATCGCGACCATCATGCACGCCGACCAGATCATCGTGCTCGACGACGGCCACGTAGTGGGCACCGGCACGCACGAGGAGCTGCTGCGCAGCTGCCCGGCGTACCTGGAGATCGCACAGTCGCAGCTTTCCGCCGAGGAGCTGGGGCTTACCCAAGAAGAAATTGCAGCCGTCATGGAAGGAGGCGAGCGCTAATGGCAGACGAGACCGAGACTCAGATTCCCAAGCCCACCCGCCAGCGTGGTCCCATGGGCCGCATGGGCGGCATGCGTCGTGGCGAAAAGGCCAAGGACTTTAAGGGCACCATGAGGCAGCTGCTCGGCTATATCGGCCAGCACAAGATTGCCGTGTTTACCGCCGTCGCCTTTGCCGTGTGCTCGGTCATCTTTAACATTGTGGGGCCCAAGGTGCTCGGCCAGGTTACCACCAAACTGTTCGAGGGCTTGGTTGCCAAGGTCAACGGCACCGGCGATGTCGACTTTGTCTGGATCGCCAAGACGCTCGGCTTTTTGCTCTGTCTGTATCTGGCGAGCTCTGTCTGCAGCCTGATCCAAGGCTGGCTCATGACCGGCGTCACGCAAAAGATTTGTTATCGCATGCGCAAGGAGATCGCCGCCAAGATCGCTGTCGTTCCGATGAGCTACTTCAACGGTCACAGCAAGGGCGATGTGCTCAGCCGCATCACCAACGACGTCGATACGCTGGGTCAGTCGCTCAACCAGAGCGTGACCCAGCTCATCACGTCGGTGACGCAGATTATCGGCGTGCTCGTCATGATGCTGTCGATCAGCCTGCCGCTCACCGGCGTCACCGTGCTCACGCTGCCGGCCGCTGCGATTATCCTGACCGTGATGATTCACTTCTCGCAGCCGTACTTCCGCGAGCAGCAGCAGGTTCTGGGCGCCGTCAACGGCATTATCGAGGAGGATTTTGCCGGCCAGAACGTCATTCAGGTGTTCGACCGCGCCGAGGCCTCGATCGAGGAATTCGACCGCCAAAACGACCGCCTCTTTATTAGTGGCTGGCGCTCGCAGTTCCTGTCGGGCCTGATGATGCCGCTCATGAGTTTGGTGGGCAACATGGGCTACGTGGGCGTCGTCGTGGTGGGCGCACAGCTCGCGCTGACCGGCAATGCCACGCCCGGCGACATCCAGAGCTTTATCCAGTACGTTCGCAACTTTACGCAACCCGTGCAGCAGCTGGGCAACGTGAGCAACACGATGCAGTCGATGGCCGCCGCCACCGAGCGCGTCTTTGAGTTCCTGGCCGCGCCCGAGGAGGAGCAGAAAGCCGACGCGCAGATTCCCGAAAAGCGCCCCGGCCATGTGGAGTTTGATCACGTCAAGTTTGGCTATACGCCCGACAAGACCATCATCCACGACTTTAGCTGCGAGGCGCAACCCGGCCAGACCATCGCCATCGTCGGCCCCACCGGCGCCGGCAAGACCACGCTCATCAAGCTGCTGCAGCGCTTCTACGATGTGGACGGCGGTTCGCTGCGTGTCGAGGGCGTCGACGTGCGCGACTGGGACCGCACGGCGCTGCGCGGCGAGTTTGCCATGGTGCTGCAGGATACCTGGCTGTTTAGCGGCACCATCCGCGAGAACATCCGCTACGGACGCCCCGATGCGAGCGATGCCGAGGTCGAAGCCGCCGCGCGCGCCGCACGTTGCGACCACTTTATCCATACGCTTGCCGGCGGTTATGACTTTATGATTAACGAGGAGGGCACTAACCTGTCGCAGGGTCAGCGCCAGCTCGTGACCATCGCCCGTGCCATTTTGGCCGACCGCCCGGCACTGATTTTGGACGAGGCGACCTCCAACGTCGATACCCGCACCGAGGAGCTTATTCAGCGCGCCATGGATGCGCTGATGCAGGGCCGCACGAGCTTTGTCATCGCACACCGCCTGTCCACGATCCGCAACGCCGACGTGATCTTGGTAATCCGCGACGGCGACATCGTCGAAAAGGGCACGCACGACGAGCTGCTCGCCCAGGGCGGCTTCTACGCCGACCTGTACAACTCGCAGTTCGACGAGGCGGCGTAAAACCGGCAGCAAACAACCGCAATGCCAAGAAAACGGGGGCGCAGGACAACCTGCGCCCCCGTTTTGTGTCCTCCGAGCCTCGAAACGCCTTCCCTGAGACCTCATTGACGGCGCTTTCCAGACCCCGTGGGCAAAAAATGGCAAATATGAGTACTGTTACTTTTTTAGTATCAGCCAAAACAGCCTCAAACGACCTCCTTGCGGCCTCTATACGCCTTCAAATTAATCAAAACGCCCGTTAGCGGGCTTCTGCGTGGCAATGTTAATGAACATATTTTTCACTTTGTCTATTATCTTGCTAGACCGATATGCTACTAGATTAGCAACCGTACTCATATTTGGCATTTTTTGCCCACAGGGTGTTTCCTGGGGAACCGACAATAGCCTTAGGGTCCCGCGCGACGCCACTCCCTCCCGGTATCCGCCGACGTTCCCCCATATAAAACCTGCCAAAATAAACCTGTCCCTTTTGGCAGGTTTCGGGGCGGCGAGGGGTTGCACTTTAGCGTGCGACAGCGGATAATGCCGAACACTCGACAATACGCTTATTGCTCTTTCTATAGATTGAGGAGGCCCCTATGGCCATGGAATTCAAACGCAGGTTGCCGATCCCCATGGAGATCCGCGAGGAAATGCCGCTTTCCGCCGAGCTTACTGCCAAAAAACAGGCATTCGACGCCGAGGTCGCCAAGATCTTTACCGGCGAGGACGCGCGCAAGGTACTCATCATCGGCCCGTGCTCTGCCGACCGCGAGGATTCGGTGCTTGAGTACATGAACCGACTGGCCAAGACCGCCGAGGAGGTCAAAGACAAACTCATCATTATTCCGCGCGTCTACACCAACAAGCCGCGCACCAAGGGCACCGGCTACAAGGGTCTGCTGCACAACCCCGACCCCGAGGCGCCCGATGACCTGCTCGAAGGCGTTAAGGCCATCCGCCACATGCACCTGCGCGTTATTGAGGAAACGGGCTTCTTCACCGCCGACGAGATGCTCTATCCGTCCAACTACCAATACCTCGTTGACCTGCTGAGCTATGTTGCCGTGGGCGCGCGCTCGGTCGAAAACCAGGAGCATCGCCTGGTATCGAGCGGCATTTCGGTGCCCGTGGGCATGAAGAACCCCACCGCCGGTTCCACCACCGTCATGCTCAACTCCATTTACGCCGCTCAGGCGCACCAGAGCTTCATCTTCCGCAACTGGGAGGTCGAATGCGACGGCAATCCGCTCGCGCACGCCGTTATGCGTGGTTACATCGGTCTCGATGGGCGCACCTACCCCAACTACCACTACGAGCACCTGGAGCGCCTGGCCGAGCGCTATACCGAGCATGCCGGTTACGCCAACCCGGCGGCGGTCATCGACTGCAACCACGACAACTCGGGCAAGCGTCCGCTGGAGCAGTACCGCATTTGCAAAGAGGTGCTCGACAGCTGCCGCCGCAACGAGTCCATCTCCAAGCTTGTCAAGGGCTTTATGATCGAGTCCTACCTGGAGGACGGCAACCAGCCGGTCGATGGCGGCGTCTTTGGCAAGTCGATCACCGACCCATGCCTGGGCTGGGAAAAGACCGACTACCTCATCCACGAGATCGCGGAGCGGGTGTAGGTTACGGCGTTTTACCAAACGCCGTAACCGGCCGACGCTGCGCGGGTCGCATTTGGACAATCTGACGTTCAACTTCAAGGGCGCGACCAGAAGGTCAGCGCCCTTTCGTTTCACGTCACCTTGTCTCAAATGCGACCCGCTCGCTGTCCGTCCTCTACCTGCGGCGGTCTTCTAGCAGAAAAACCAAGTGAGTAGGCTTTTTGCAGGAGGCCAAGCACGCCCTAAAACGCCACAGCTCTGACCTGCGGTTTTACCGATCATTTGTCGCGATGTGCTCGGCAAGTTCAAAAAAGTCTACTCACTTGCATCCGAGACGCACCGGATAGGCAAAAAACCGCCGCGAAAGGGCCCCTGGTCGCTTCGCGGCGGTCATACGCCTCTGATTTTGCGACGGTTTTACCAGCTTGCTACTCGCTGTAACGGGTGGCTATGGCAGCTTGCACCATGCCAGCGCTCATGAGGTACGTCACCAGGAAGTAGCCTCCGTAGGCTGCCAGGAAGATTGCACAGGTGAGGCCCACGGTGCCGCCGATGCTCATATTTCCGAAAATGCTCACCAGCTCGATAATCACCTTGAGCGCCACAAAGGAGTGCGCCAGGCCCACTGCCAGCGGGAACAGGAAGAATACCGCTTGCTGCGCCATCACCGAATGGCGAATCTGGCGGTCGTCACAGCCGATCTGTGCCAGCACACGATAGCTGCGGCTGCCATCGGCCACGTTGGAGAGTTGCTGGATCGACAGAATCGCCGCGCATGCAACGACCAATACAAAGCCGATGTAGATGGCTAGGTAGCTAATAAGACCGTTCATTTGCGCTGCTTGCGCGTACATCTCGGAGCGTGTGATGAAGGTTCCCCACGACCCCGGCTCCTTGCCGTCAACGAGCAGATTGTCGAGCACAGTGTATTTAATACTCTCGTCTGCCTCGGTCGTATCCATCCCCTGTTTGTAGTTAACGAGCAGGCTACTGGAATACGGCTGCAGATTAAGTTGGGACAACAGCTCGTCGGCAACGACGACGGTACCCGGATTACTGCCCATCGCCGAGTTGGCGATGGCCGCCGCATCTTCGTCCGACTTATCGGTTGCGGGCTTGAGCGTATGCCCGCCCAAGGTAAGGGCATGGCCGCCAGCCATATACTTAGTGTACAGGTCGACCAGCTCGCCGCCCATATCACACGTGAGCAGATACTGGTCGTGACCGATGTGCACCGGCTCCTCGCCCATCATCTGACGCAGTTTGTTGTACTGGCTCGCCGGCGTCACAAACAGACCCATCGTATCGGCATTGCTACCCCCGAACGCCTTGGGAAGCTTTTCGCCCATGGCCTTGCACATTTCACTTGGAGTCACCGAAGGATCCGAACCGCCAAGCGGGTAACTCAGATACGAATCGATCTGCACATGCTCACCGGCAACATCGGCGATATTGACCTTCTTGCCGGTCTCGTCGTTGTTGTCCGCCGACTTGCCCTTGCCGTGCCATGCGGAGTACAAATCGACCGTACTATCGGCCAGCACCATGCGATCGGCTTCAGACGGATTGATGTACTCTTTGTAGTAGTCGAGCGTATCGGGCGTGTAATAGACATACGTCTGTGACACGTCAACAGGGTTATAGCGCTCCAGGTTTTCGTTCATCACATTGGCAATCGACATACCGCACGTCACCGAGGTGATGGCCAAAAACAGGAGCATCGCGATGACGCCCATCGAAAAGCACACCGTGTTGACCTTGGCCGCAAGCTGGCGCACGGTAAACATGTTGAGGCCGCGCCAATACACGCCGCGCAGGCTCTGCAGCAGCTTGATGAGCATGCCCGAGAGTCCCCAGAACAGGGCAAAGGTGCCCACGGTAACCATAGCGGTCGTAATGCCAAACTGGTTCATGGCCTCTTGCAGCTTGCTGTCCGTCGCGGTTAGCGGGAACCCATCACGTAGCAGACGGTAATAGGCCACGCCCACAAGCGCCACGCCCACGACAAAGATGGCAATCGCAATCCAGGGGTTGCGTGTCTTGATGCTCTCGTTGCGACGCTCGGCACCCATAAGCTCGATGAGTTTGGTACGACGCACGGCGCGAAGGTTCAGCAGTAGCGTGAGCACAAACATTACGAGCATGCAGGCAAGGGTCAGATTGAACGCATGCACCGAGAAAAAGAAGTGGAAATTGGCGATCTGTGTCTTAAAGAGCGAGGCCGTAAAGAACGTCATGAGCTGGGAGAGTCCCACACCCAGCACAATGCCGGCGACAAAGGCCACGACCGACACTATCACGGTCTCGAGCGCCATGATCGTGGCGACGCGCCCACGCCCCATGCCGAGCACCTGGTACAGGCCAAACTCCTTCTTGCGGCGTTTCATGATGAAGTTATTGGCATACACCATCAAAAAGGCCATGACACCGGCCAAAAAGTACGTCAGGTCGCCGAGCATGCTGCCCATAACCTGCGCCAAGCCCTCTTCATCGATTCCGGCGATGTCGACCTGCATCGAGATGGTGTTAAAGGCATAGAAGACCGTGACGCCCAGGGTGAGCGTCAAAAGGTAGACGAGGTAGTCGCGGCCGGCACGGCGGACGTTGCCCCAAGCGAGTTTACAGAGCATCGGAGCCCTCACCGCCCATCATGGCAACGACCTCCATAATGCGGTCGAAAAACTCTCGGCGGTCGGTGTCGCCGCGGCGCAGCTCGGTGAAGATCTTGCCGTCGCGAATAAACAGCACACGGCTCGTATAGCTGGCGGCAAAGCTGTCATGCGTGACCATGAGCACGGTGGCGCGCAGGCGGCGATTGAGGGCCTCCAGGCTCTCGAGCAGCAGGCGAGCGCTCTTGGAATCGAGGGCGCCGGTGGGCTCGTCGGCCATGATCATGGTGGGGTCGGTGACGAGCGCGCGAGCCGCGGCAACGCGCTGCTGCTGACCGCCGGACATCTGGTAGGGATACTTGTCGAGCACCTGACTGATAGACAGACGCGCGGCCACATCCTGCACGCGGGTCGAGATCTCTGCCGAGTTTGTGCGGGCAATGGTGAGCGGCAGGGCGATGTTCTCGCGTGCCGTGAGCGTATCGAGCAGGTTGGAGTCCTGGAAGATAAAGCCGAGCTCTTCGCGGCGGAACTGCGAAAGCTTAGCCTGCTTCATGCGCGTCACGTCCTGGCCATTGATGCGGATCGTGCCACTTGTGGCGCTATCGATGGTCGACACGCAGTTGAGCAACGTCGACTTGCCCGAGCCCGAAGCGCCCATGATGCCAACAAATTCGCCGCGGTTGACGGTAAAGCTGACGTCGTTGAGCGCGCGGGTCACGTTGCCCAGCGCTCCATATACCTTTTCGAGATGCGCGACCTCCAGTACCGGGGTCGCCATGTGCGTGGTTTGCATACCGAGTCCTTTCTTGCGATTAGTCTACGGCATCTATAGTCGCAAGAAGACGAGTCAGCTACCATCGATATGGCTTACGCTTGCCTTACCGTTGTGTAAGGTAGGGGTAGCTAGCCTGCCACGTGATGATATTGAGAGAGGACTCCTGTTGAAGACTGTTCATGTTGCCGCTGGGATCATTCGCAAAGAAGGATCCGATGAGCTGCTTGCCGTGCAGCGCGGCTATGGCGACATGCAGGGACTTTGGGAGTTCCCCGGTGGCAAGCTCATGCGCGGCGAGACGCCTGAGGACGCTGTACGCCGCGAGCTCATGGAAGAGCTGCGGGTCAAAGT
>CABUZF010000009.1 GCA_902495985.1 uncultured Collinsella sp. | reverse complement strand
CCCGACTGCTCGCCGACCCACACCTCGGAGCGGCCCTGGATGCCCCACGTCTTGACATACTCGATGGCACCCGTGCCCTCGACCTTGAGCTTGGGCTCGATAACCGTCGCCTGGACCTCGTGCTTCTCATACGTGTCGCGGCCGTCCTTGACCGTCACCTTCTCGCCGCCCGTAAGCTCGCGGCTTTTCCACTTGCCCTGTTTTATGCGCTTGCCGTCCACCTTTACCGACAGCTTTTCGCCGCCATGGCGGGTCAGCACGCTGTCGTCAACAGCCAGCAGGTCCCCGGCATCGTAGGTATCGGCCAGCTCCTGGTCGTCGATGAGATTTTGCAGCGTAGAGCCGACGCGCACCGCAGTCTCCTGGCCATTGAGGACGACATCCACGCTGCGGTTGACGTAGCCCACGACGGCAGCGATAAACAACACGAGCGCACAACCCACGGCAATAAGCGCATAGGGCAGGCGAGACGAACGACGGGGCGTGCGGCTGTTGCCGATGCGAGCGCTGCGGTCGCTAAAGCCGCGGCTATGGTTGAGATACATCGCGCCGGGCTTACGGTGACGCTTGCGCTGACCGCTGGGCAGCTGCCCCAGGTCGCGGCGCGCCGTCGGACGCGCACCCGAGCGCCTGTTTAAGTTAGATCCGTTTTGACGCATGTGCCCTCCCCCATAAACGCAGCAAGCCGGAGCAACAGGTCTCCGGCTTGTCTCCCGTCATTTGGTACGTCGCTATTTGCTAGCTTTCGACGAGCCCCCGCTCGCCTTTTGATATTCGTCCTTAAAGGCCTTGAACATACCGCGCGTCTTGCCGAGCTGCTTGCCCAGCGCGCGGCTGCCCTTGTCCACGGCGACCGAACCCTTGTCATCGAGCACCTTGGCGCCCTTCTTGACCTTATCGCCCACCGCGACGCTTGCCTCGGCAGCCTTTGCAGCGGCACCGCCCGAATACCCGAGCGACTTGACCTCGTCCGAAACGATCATCGCGCCGTCCGCATAGCCGCGCAGCATCGTCGGCGGCATCTGCGTGTCGCCCACCAGCACACTCGAAGCAGCACCAGCGGTCACGTAGAACGTCTGCACGACACCCGAACGCGGCTTGAACTCCACATCCGAGCAATAGCCCACGACATCGCCCGACTCCGTGCGCACGTCCATGCCAACCCAGATAATGCAATCGTCCAGGTTGATGTCGAGGCGCTTGGCCGCAGCGGCATCGTAGGTGCCCTTGACGTCGTCAACTGCGATGGCGCCCTCGTAGACGCCAATGGCATCGAGCGCCACAAATCGGTCAGGGCGCTCGATCATACCCGCGATATCGGACTGGCGAACCATAAAGCCCACCACGCGCGTACCGCCCGGGGTAAAGACCGGAAAGTGAATCTTGCCGAGCTTTTTAGGGCTGCGCGGCGTGCCGTCTTTTTTGGTGCGCTTGTCCTCGGTAGGCTTGCGATAGATCTTGGCGCCGACAAAATCCCCGGCGCGCATTATGCCTCGGTCGAAGGCTCCGCGGCCTCGGTGTCGGCCTCAACGGCGTTTTCGACCACGACATCGGCGGCGGGCGTCACGTTGCCGCCCGAGATGGCGTCGTTGAGCTGCTCCCGCAGCTGGTCCATGCGCTCGCGGGCAAGGTCAACCTTGGCACGCAGGTCATCGGTCTTGGCGTCGACCATCGGGCCAAAATCGTTGACCGCGGCACGGGCCCCCTCGGCACCGTGCTCGTAGGTGTCGCGCATGTTATCCCAGGCGTCGTTGGCGATATCGGCAGCCATGGCGCGGGTCTCGGCGCCCGAGCGCGGAGCCAGGGCGACGCCGATGATGGCGCCGGCGGCAGCACCAAAGAGCGCACCCGAGATAAAGTTGAAAGTCTTACCCATGTTCATTCCTCTCCTGCGGGCACCTCGGCGCCCACCGTTTGAATGCTGTCCATTATACCCGCAGCACAGCGCTTGCCGTCTTGCTCATCTGCGTACGGTAAAGGCGCAGGTACATGATGGTGATAAGCGAGTGAGCCTACTCCTGCGGCACGGCCGGCATGGCCACCGTGGCGGCCGGGTCTTCGCCGGCGCCGTCAACGAGCGGCAGCGTTCCCTCGTGCGCGGGGGCAACCGGAGCCGTCGCCGCGCCACCGTAGACGGCAGCGGGGGCCTCGTGGCTCTCAGCGGTCGCGCCCTCGGTATCGATTGCCTCCTGCGGCTCGTCGTCAAAGTTCGGGACGCCCTGGGGCTCCGCGGACTCGGGCTCGGAAGCCGCCTCGGCAGGCGCCTCGTCGACAGGATCGACGGCAGCCTCGGCAGGCGCCTCGCCCTCGGTCGCGTCCCCGGCCTCGTCCTCGGCGTTCGCGGCGGCGACGGCCTCGTGCGGATCCTTGCCCTCGGCCTCGGCACGCATGCCCAGCACCAGGTTGCGCAGGCCCGCGACCGTACCGTCCACATCGGGAGCGGGCTGGTCCGCATGCAGATAGGCCCAATCCATCATAAAGGTCGCCGAAGACAGCGCGCCGATGGCCAGCGCGTCGTCGGGACACGAAAGCTCGACCTCAAAGACACGCTCATCGTGCTCGCTCACACGAGTGCGGCCGCACGAAATGCTGCCGGCAAGCCCGGTCTCGTTCATGAGCTCGACCGTCACGTGCTCCAGCAGATGGCAAAGCTCGGTCTGGCCCATGCAGTCCTGGAACTCGCGACCGGAATCGCCCAGGCACAGATGCTTGGCAATCGCGGGCACCAGGTAGTACACGCGCGCCGTGGCTTCGATGTCCTCCGAGGTCATGAGCGGCATGCCGGGGTTCACCAGCACATGCGCGCAGATCTTGTCCTCGCTGACGGTGACCTTAAGGATGTTGAACAGGCCTGCCATAACTCTCCCCTACTCTTCCTTGCCCTACTCGTCGCCGTCGTGCGGGTCCGCAGAGCCCGCACCCGACACCGTCGGCTTATCTGCCGAGGGCTCGGAATCCTTCTTATCGGTTTCGGCCGGAGCGATCACGCGAATGAGCGAGATGCGCTGGCCACGCATCGACTGCACCTTAAACTTGTACCCCGCGACCTCAAACACCTCTCCGATGTCGGGTACCGAGTCGCAAAGCTCCAAAATCCAGCCGGCGATGGTCTCATAATCATCGCTTTCCTCGAGCGGCCAACCAAGCTCAATCGCGTCATCGCACGAAAAACGCCCATCGACGAGCCACTCGCGGCGCGAAAGGCGCGTGAGGTACTTGTTGTCGGGGTCGAACTCGTCCTCGATCTCGCCCACGATCTCCTCGACGATGTCCTCGATGGTGATGATGCCGGCCGTGCCACCGTACTCGTCCACGACCACTACGATCTGGTCGTGCGAGGTCTGCATCTCGGACAGCAACGGCAGGATGTCCTTGGTGTCGGGCACAAAGGTGGCGTCGCGCAAAAAGTCGGCGATGGGCTGGTCGCCCTTGCCGTCGAGCGAAGGCTGGATCAGGTCCTTGATGTGCGCGATGCCGGCGACGTTGTCGGGATCCTCGTGATAGACGGGGATGCGGCTAAAGCCGGTCTGGCGCATGGTGGACAGCACGTCGGCGACCGTCTCGTCGTCCTCGCACATGGTAGTGTCCACGCGCGGCACCATGACCTCGCGGGCAACGGTGTCGCCCAGGTCGAAGATCTCGTGGATCATGCGCTTTTCCTCGTCGAGCAGGTCGTCCTGCTCCGAGACCATGTACTTAATCTCTTCCTCCGAGACATTCTGGCGGTCGTCGGCGCTCTTGATGCGCAGGATGCGGGCCAGACCATCGGAGCAAGCGCCGGTCAGCCACACGAGCGGACGGGCGATCTTTTGGAAAAACGACAACGGTCCCACGACCTGCTTGGACACGCCCTCGGCGTTGGCCAGACCGATGCGCTTGGGCACAAGCTCGCCAATCACGATGGAGAGGAAGGCGACCGCAACGGTGATGATGACCGGCGCCAGGCCGCGCGCGATGGCAGAGAGCGGCGCGATGCCAAAGCTCGTGAGCCACGTGGCAAGCGGGTCGGACAGGCTCGTCGAGGCGACGGCAGACGAGGCAAAGCCCACGAGCGTGATGGCGACCTGGATGGTGGCGAGCAGCTGGTCGGAATCGGCGGCCAGCTTAATGGCGCGCTCGGCGCGCTTGTCGCCCTCCTCGGCCTCGTGCTCCAGCACGGCGCGCTTAGCCGTGGTGAGCGCCATCTCGGACATGGAGAAGTAGCCGTTGATGAGGGTCAAAACGAGGGTGGTGATAAGGGAGATGGTTATGTCCATCGGGAGTTTCTCGAACCTCCAAGATTCGGGACGTTAGGGTAAAACGTTGATGACAGATACGGCAATTGCACCGGCGCCCAAACGAGGACGCGAGCGCGCGGACATGGTCGCTAGATTACGAAGAGGATCACCGCCATGAACTGGAAGATGCTGCCGGCGAGCACCCACAGGTGAAACACGCTGTGCAGATAGCGCACGTTTTTGGCGATATAGAACGGCACGCCCGCGGTGTAGCACACGCCGCCGACGGCGAGCAGGGCAAGTGCCACGGGGTTGAGCAGCGCCACGAGCTCGGGCAGCTTAAAAACGACGAGCCAGCCCATCAGCAGGTAGACCAGGCCGCTTACCCAGTGCGGTTGACGCTCACGCATAAAACACTCGAGGGCGATGCCGATGATGGCGATGGCCCACACGGCAAAGAACAGCACAGCGCCGCCGTCGTTTGCGAGCGTGATGAGGCAAAACGGCGTATAGCTGCCGGCTATGAGCAGGTAGATGCAGCTGTGGTCGATAATGCGGAACACGCGTTTAGCGCCCGCGGGCTGAATCGCATGGTAGAGCGTAGAGGCTAGGTATTCGAGGATAATGCTGGCGCCATAGACAATTGCCGCGGCCATGTGGGCCGGGCCCCCGCCGCGCAGGGCGGCGAATACGATCAGGAGCACCAGGCCCGCGATGCCCAGCAGGCAGCCGACACCGTGGGTGACGGAGTTCATGATCTCCTCGCCCACCGTGTAGTGTGGAACGGCCGCGGTCTTGGGTCGCGGCTTAGAACTGTCGCTCGAATCGGACATGCCGGTTACATCCTCCAACGTAAAGAGTTCTCAACACTATATCAAAGCGTCTAGGTACGTGCGAAATTTGCACCATACGTGACCCTTTGTTTACCCATTCTTTGCCTGTTGACGCATCAACGGCGAACGTCCATAATGCGCTTGCATTAAATGTTGATGTATTAACATCTTATAGGAGAATACCGCATGGCTCAAAACGCACGTTCCCATCGAAAGCTCAAGATAGCCGGCATCGTTGCACTGGTGGTTGTCGTTGCGCTGCTCGGATTTGCCGGCAACTTTCTGTTTGACTTTGCCCTGAATCCCCAAGCGCCCTACACCATGAAGATGATGCAGGATAGCAAGAACGACAAAGAAGGCGAGCAGCCGGATGCCGAGGAAACCGAGGCGCGGGCGTGGTTTAAAGAGAATCGCGAGAGCAGCAGCCTCACCGCAGATGACGGAACCGAACTTGCCGCTTGGTATTTTGCCGCCTCGGAGAACACCCACGATTACGCCGTCTGCCTGCATGGATATACCAACGAGCCCATCGGCATGGCCCGATACGCCAAGCGCTTCCACGACCGCGGCATGAACGTGCTTGCGCCTGCCGCCCGCGCCCACGAGCGCTCCGGCGGCGACTATATCGGCATGGGCTGGCCCGAGCGCCTCGACATCGTCGCATGGATTGGGCGGATCGTCGCAGCTGACCCCGAGGCGCGCATCCTGGTCTTTGGCGAGTCGATGGGTGCAGCAACCGCTATGAACGTGGCGGGAGAATCTCTGCCCGCAAACGTGAAATGTATTATCGAGGACTGTGGTTATACGAGTGTTTGGGACGAGTTTTCTCTGCAGCTCAAGGACGTGTTCGGCCTGCCCAGCTTTCCCTTGCTCGATGTAGCAAACTTGGTGTGCAACGTGCACGCGGGCTACGACTTTCATAAGGCGAGCAGTGTGGAGCAACTCAAACACGCGACGGTTCCCATGCTGTTTATCCACGGCGACCAGGACACCTTTGTGCCGTACGACATGCTCGACCAAAACTACGACGCGTGCGCCAGCAAAGTCAAGCAAAAGCTCACCATCCATGGCGCCACCCACGCCAAGAGCGCGCAAGTTGACCCCGAGCTCTACTGGAACACAGTCAACAACTTCCTCGACGAGTATTTTTAGGCAAAAAGCAACGTCTGGGGCTTTATCTGACCCCCTATTTTCGGAAGTATGCGGAAAAATCTGGAACTGCCGACCAGACCGCAGTTTTACCAACAATTTATCAGGGGTTTTGTTGCCAAAAAACGTCGTGTGCTCGGCGGTCTCGAAATTTGCCGCATACTTCCGGAAAGCCGCCCGTGAGCGCTGTGCCCACGGGCGGCTTTTGCTCTACTTGCGCCAGAAAAGCGCTTCATTTGTCCAATAACTAGGCGCTACTTGACCTCGATGAGCTCGTACTTGCTCGTGCCCAGGCCGATCTTCTCGGCGTGTGCGATACAGGCGCGCCAGTCGGTGTCGGGATGCGTGATGCAGAAGGGGTCCTTGGCCTGCTCGCCCTCCAGATGCTCGTGGTTATGCTCCATCTTGGCGGCGCTATCGGTGAGCTCGGTGTTGGGCAGCGGCTCGGATGCCATGACGGCATCGGCACAGGCCTGGTCGATGGCGACCGGGTCGAAGCTCGCGAACATGCCGATATCGTTGACGATAGGCGTGTCGTTTTCGGGATGGCAATCGCAGTTGGGGCTGATATCCATGGCAAGCGAGATGTGGAAGCTCGGGCGGCCGTCGACGACGGCCTTGGTGTACTCGGCGATCTTGCAGTTGAGCACGTCGGCCGCAGCGTCATAGCCGGGCTTGATGCAGTCCTGGTTGCATGCCGCAATGCAGCGTCCGCAACCCACGCAGCGATCGTGGTCGATGGCGGCCACGTGCACCGTGCGGGTGTTGCCGTTGGCAAGCTCGCGCTCGCGGGTATCGTCAAACGAGATGGCGTTGTGCGCACAGATCTTTTCGCAGGCACGGCAGCCAACGCAGTGCTCGGTCGCGACGTTCGGCTTGCCGGCGGCATGCTGCTCCATCTTGCCGGCACGGCTGCCGCCACCCATGCCCAGATTCTTCATGGCGCCGCCAAAGCCGGCCTGCTCATGGCCCTTAAAGTGGGTGAGGCTAATCACGATATCGGCATCCATGAGTGCCTGACCGATCTTGGCCTCGCGCACGTACTCGCCGCCCTCGACCGGGACGAGCGCCTCGTCGGTGCCCTTGAGACCGTCGGCGATGATGATCTGGCAACCCGTGGCATACGGGGTAAAACCGTTCTGGTAGGCGGTGTCGATGTGCTCGAGCGCGTTTTTGCGGCTACCCACATAGAGCGTGTTGCAGTCGGTGAGGAAGGGCTTGCCGCCCAGCTCCTTCACGACATCCGCGACGGCGCGAGCGTAGTTGGGGCGCAAAAAGCTCAGGTTGCCCAACTCGCCAAAGTGAATCTTGATGGCGACGAACTTGTTCTCAAAGTCGATCTGCTCAATTCCGGCGTGACGGATGAGGCGCTTGAGCTTGTCGAGCTGGCTCTCGCGAGCATGCGTGCGCAGGTTGGTGAAGTACACCTTAGCGGGTGCTGCGGGTGCAGTTGCGGTCATAGATCTATCCCCTCGGTCTATATGGCGTTACAGACATAAGAGGATGGTACCCGTTAAAGTAGGGTCAAAGTCAAGCGCGACACCTAGTCATTGGGGACGTCCCTTTCCTGCCGGGCGGCGAAAGAATGTCCCCAGCGACTAGTCTTTTAGGAACGTCCCCGATGACTACTCTTGGACTTTGAGGGCTTCGGCCAGACTGACGCGCTTGATAGAACGCGTGTGTAGCAGCGCCACGACCAGGTAGGTCGCAAAGCCAATGCCCACGCACGCCGCCATGGACCAAGCGGGCACGTAGATCTCGATATTGCCGTTGTAGGCGAGGAGCATCGAGCGGAAGATGGCCGTGAGCGAGCCAATAATGACCGGCAGGCTTAGCACGAGCGACACCACCACGCACAGTGTGATCGAGCGGATGTACAGATGCGAGATCTCGCTATCGCGATAGCCAAAGACTTTCATGTAGCTGATCGAACGGGCGCTATGGTCGATCACAGCCTTGGTCAGCAGGTACATAAACAGCAGAAAGATAAACACCGCAAGCCCGACCATCATGCCGATCATTTTGCTCATCATGCCGATGAACTGATCGCCCACGGCGCGCATGTCGTCGGGCGTGGTGTCGCCGGCAAAGTAACGAGCATCGAGGTCGAGCTTCTCGTCGCTCACATAGCCGTTAAAGTAGGCGGCGTCGTTGTCGAACAGCTCGTTAAAGTCTTCGATACTCATATAGATATTCATGTCCGACTTGGAGCCCCAGGCACAATCCTTGCCCGCGTACTCAAGGGAATAATGCTCACCCTCGTACTTGTCGCCGAGCGCGACCTTCTGACCCTCGCTCCAGCCAAACTTGTCGAGCAGACCGCCGCCAAAGACGACGCGCCCATCGCCGACGTTGAGGTCTTTCCAATAGCGCGAATCGGGCGAGATGCCGTAGACGGAAATCGTCTCCTGACCATTACCATCGCCGCGGTCGTATTGCAGCTGGTAAACGGCATATTTCTCGGCCTGCGCGATTGCGCCCGCGCCGTTGTCGGTCGTATTGACCGGGTGAACATCGTCGTTGTCAGTGTCAATCTTGGAGGCTTTGTCGATCAGGTCGATAGCCTCATCGCGGTTGCAGCCGAGGGCATCGGCAAGATCGTCAAGGCGCGCGTAGAGCACATCCTTCTTGTCCTGGACCTTGGCAAGCGCATCCTGCGCTGCGGCCAGGCTCTCGGCAGACGGAGATGCGGTCGCAGCATCGGCTGCCGCCTGCGCTGTATCGGCCGCGTCGTCAAGCTCGTCATCGGCATCCTGGGCGGCGGAAAGCAACGCGCCGTCAACCGACTGCAAGCGCTCGAGTGCCGACCACTGCTCGCGCTCCTCGGCAGTGCCCTCGAGCTCCAGCGGAGCCTTGAGCGTGTACTGGTGCTCGGCGACCAGGCTCGTCTCGAGGTTGTCCGCGTAGTGCGTCATCGTGGGCAGAATCGCCAGGCCAAAGAGCAGCAGCAGCGAGGCAAACGCAATGCCCACGAAAAGCGTGGCGAAGTTGCCCAGGTTGCGCAGGAAGATACGCAGGCGGAAGCGGGAAACAAAACCCATGCGCTCCGGCAGCTGCAAGCCGCGCTTGGTGCCCGATTTGCCGCTCGCCTCGTGACGAAGGAATTGCAACGGCGTCTTGCCCATTTTGCGAAGCAGGCCCACCAGCGTGATGAGGATGAGCGCAGCGGCGGGGACCACGGCGCACTTCACAAAGATCTCCCAGCTCCAGTACACCTGGAAGGGCGGCAGGCTGTACGAGCCGTAATAGAGGCTGCGCATGGGCTCGGTAAAGAACACAATGCCAAGCGCAGTGCCCAAAAGCGCCGCGACCACGCCCACGATGGCGGGAAGCGCAAGGTAGTGCAGCACGATCTCGCGTCGACGATAACCGCTGGCGAGCAGCGTGCCGATGATGGCGCTCTCCCCCTCGATGGTGGCATCGGTAAGGACTACAAAGACAAACGCCATGATTACGATGATGATGTCGAGCAGCGTCATCCACATCATGGAGTCGCCGTCTACGTCGTCGCGCGCGTAGCCAATGCCCTGGTTGGAATCGGCGTCGATGAGGTCATCCACGCGCGCGTCGGCGTCGGTCAGCGCCTCGACCATATCCTGTTCGGCATCGGTACGGTCTGCAGTGGAGAGGTCGCGATCGGCAAAGGTGAAGGAGTAGGTGTAGGCAGGCGCGCCGCCGGCATCCTCGAGCGCGGCAAAGCCGGCGTCGGTGACCTCGGCCACGCCATAGGTGATGGTGTTCACCGTAAAGTCCGAATTGTTGAGGAACAGCGCCTGGCTATCGGGCTGGGTCATGATGCCGCAGATGGTGTAGGTGCGGCCCTCAAGCTCGACCTTATCGCCCACGGACAGGTCGTTGTTGGTGGCAAAGACACGGTCGATTGCCACCTCATCGTCCGTCTTGGGCTCCTTGCCCTCACAGTAGGACGCGATATCGACCTTGGTGCGGTGCGCATAGGTGCGCAGTGTGCGCTTGGTGCCGTCGTCGCCGGCGGTCTTTTTGATGATGGCGTCGATGGAGAAATTCTTGTAGAGCGTGACGCCGCCGACGTCGTCGGCCGCGTCCTCGGCTGCCTTGAGCTGGTCTTTGGTGGCCTCGAAGGAGGTGGTCACGCGGCCGTCCTCAATCGTGTACGCATCGCGCATGTCGTCGATAAGACAACCGATGGAATGCGCCGCGAGCAAAAAGCCCGAGGTGAGAGCGATGCTTCCGCACATAAGCAAAAAGATGCCCAGGTACTTGCCAATATTGCGGCGCAGCTCGCGCGGGAGACGTTTTGCGAGAGGTGTCATGGCGCCGCCTACCAATCGAGCTCGGCGGCCGCGACGGGCGACTCGTTGAGCTCATCCTCGACGATGCGCCCGTCGCGCAGGCGCAGCACGCGATTGGCCATGCGCGCAATGGCGGCATTGTGGGTAACGATGATGATGGTGCAGCCGTACTCGTGATTGACATCCTCCATGAGCTGCAAGATCTCCTTGGACGTCTTGTAGTCAAGCGCGCCCGTGGGCTCGTCGCACAGCAGCAGGCCCGGGTTTTTGACGAGCGCACGGCCGATGGCGCAACGCTGCTGTTGGCCGCCCGAGACCTGGCGCGGAAACTTGTTGCGGTGCTCGTAGAGGCCCAGTGAACGCAGCAGGTCGTCGACATTGAGCGGGTTTTTGGACAGGTGCGCCGTGACCTCGATGTTCTCCTTGATGGTGAGGTCGGGCACCAGGTTGTAGAACTGGAAGACAAAGCCCAGCTCACGGCGGCGATACTCGCCCAGGTCGGTAGGCTTGAGCACCGTGAGGTCGCAGCCGTCCACCATGATGAAGCCGCCGTCGGCATCCTCCAGGCCGCCGATCAGGTTGAGGAATGTCGATTTGCCCGAGCCGGAGGGCCCCAGCATGACGCAGATCTCGCCGCGGTTGATGGACGTGTCGATGCCGTCGAGCACCGTTAGGCGTGCATCTCCATCGCCGTAGTGCTTTTTGAGACCCTTAACCTGAACGTAGGCTTTCTGCGTTGCCATGGTATCCCCCATTGTTAGCCTCGTACTACTTTATGAGCGTAATAGTAAACCTTAGCGAACTATTTTGGGGCGAGGCCGGGGATTTATTTCAGACCAGTCATTGGGGACGTTCTTAAATGACTAGGTAGCTAGGCGTGGGATTTGGTGCGTGCGAGGGCGAGGCCTGCGGCGGCGATGGCCACGGCGAAGAGTGCCGTGACGCCCAGGTCGCAGGCGATGTCGCCCAGCACGGTGGACGTTAAATCCGAGGCGAGCGCCTTGCTGATCGCGTCGTTCACCCAAAACGTCGGCACAAAGTGCGCCACCGTCTGCACGGCCGATCCCATGAGCGACAGCGGCATCCAGGCACCGCCCAAAAACGTCATGAGCATGCCGAGTAAGTTGCCCACGCCGTTGAGCAGCTCCTCGCGCGCACCCAGGCTCGACAGCGCAAAGCCAACGGCCAGCGGCGTGCACGCCAGGGCAAACGTCGCCGCCAGCGCCAAGCACACACGGTCCACGCCAACCTCAGCGACCGCACCGGCAAAGCCCACGACGCCCATCATGCTCGACACAAACCAGATGCAGACGGTGATCACGGCGGCGGCCGCAAACACGGCAAGCGAGCGCCGGCGCTCGGAGATTGGACTGGCATCCATACGACGCACGCGCTCGGGCTCGTTCATGCCCGAGAACACCAGACCCACCGACACGATGACCGACGAGATAATCGCGTACGCACCAAAGTTGAAATACGACTCGAGCGTGGCGGCGGCCGTCGAGTCGACCTTGACCCGCTCGATCTCGACCTCCGCACGCTTCGCGGCCGCATGCTCGGCCGCCTTGGCGACGTCACCGTTGGAGGCAGTGGGCTCAAGTGCCGCCGCAGCGCCCGCGAGCGAGATCCAGCGCGAGGCCTCGGCAGACGAAAGCGCCGCCGCCATGGTGCCGGAGCCGTACGTCACGTCGAGTTTGGGCAGGGACTCCCCCGCGCGAGCGGCCGCAACGAGGTCGCCCTCAAACCCCTCCGGGATAAAGAACACGCAGTCGGCGCTGCCCTTGGCGCTGTTGCTCTTGGAGAGCGCGTCCGCAAGGTCGTAGGTGTCGTCGCCGACGCCCGTGACCAGCTCAAAGCGCGAACCCAGATGCTTGGCAAGCGCACGCGAAAGGTCGCTGTCGTCGCGGTCGACCACAATCACGTTGGCATCGTAGGGCTTGTACTCGGTGAGCTGCGACGAGTTCCAGCTCACCGATGCCGCGATGAATACGCCCATCAGCGAAATGAACACCGTGTAGATAAGCAGGTAGAACGGGTGCGCGAGCGCCATGCGAAGCGCGGTCTTAAAGGTGCTCATAGCGGCTCCTTCCAAAGATCAGCGTGGCGGCGGCAACGAACAGCAGCGCCATAAGGACCAGCGCGCCGGCGCGAACGACAAAGGGCCCCAGGTCCTCAAAGAAATACAGGCGGTTGAACATGTCGCAGATAAGCTTGACGGGGTTGAGCCAACACTCGGCTGGGCAGGCGCGGGCGACGTCGTCGGCAAGCGCCATCGCCGGCTCGCCGTAGAGCCCGGCGAACAGGGCGCACGTGGTGGCAAAGCCCGTGAGGATGCCGGACTTGGACGCCTTGCCGCCCTTAACGGGAAGCGTGCCCACAAAGAGCCCCAAGCCCGTGGCGGCAAGCGCGGAAGCGGCACCGCCCACCAGACACAGCCCCTCGCGCCCGCCAAAGTCAACGCCCACGACCAGGCGCACGTAGCCAATCGCAATCGTCATCGAGGCGAAGGAGACCAGCCACGAGCCCACAAAGATACCGGCCAGCGACGCCGTCTTGGAAAGACCGCCCACACAGCGACGCGCACCAAGGCCCGACAGATTGGGCTGCAGATCGACGACGCTCAAGGCGGCAAACTCGGCAGACATCATCGCGACCAGGCCAAAAAGCGCGTAATAGTAGATGACCGTGCCGTCGGGCGTGGTGCGTGTCAGGCTTACGCGGCGGGTGCCGCCCTCAAGCGACAGGGCGCGCGCAACCGCCTCCGGGTCGGCGAGCGCCGCCGGGTTGTCCTGGGCAATCTGGGACATGAGCTCGGCATTTTGCGTATACGAGCTTGCCACCGTCTCCAGAATGCTGCGGTCGGTGAGCACCGACGACGCACGCGAGTTGTCATAGCTCGAAAGCAGTGTGAGCTTGGGCGTGCCCGCGGCATCGACCGTGTAGATGCCCGCGACCTCGCCGGACTTGAGCGCACGGTTCGCATCGGCTGCGTCATCGCACTCGCGGATCTCGAGCAGCCGGTCGTCGCCTTCCTGGGCAAGCGACGTCGCCACGTCCTTAAAGGTCGAGGCGCCCCAGGCCTCATCCGCAACGACGGCCACCGGCACCGGGTCGACCGTGCCGTCGGAGCTGAGGTTCGCAAACATAAACATGAACATCGTGGAAAGCGCGACGGGAAAGATCGCGCCCCAGACCAATGTGCTCGGCCGACGCAGCAGCGTCTTGACCGTGGTGATGATAGTGTTGAACATGGCCGCCCCCTAGTCGCGCAGCTCGCGGCCGGTGATCTCGAGGAACACGTCGTTGAGGGTCGGCGGCTCGCTCCACACGCGGCCGAGCGCAACGTCGGCGGTGCGCAGCGTGTCGAGGATGTCGACCAGATTGTGCGGACTCGCCTCGCAGGTGCAGACGAGCTCGCCGCCGGACAGCTCAACCGAAAGCACATGCTCGAGGGCGCGCAGCCGCTCGACCGTGGCGGCCTCGACGGCGCCGACCTCGACGGTCACGCGCTCGCCCATCTGAATCATGCGCTTGAGCTCGTCGTTGGTGCCCTGCGCCAGCACGCGCCCGCCGTCCATGATCATGATGCGGCTGCAAATCTGCTCGACTTCCTCCATGTAATGGCTGGTATACACCACTGTGGCGCCCTCGTCGCGCAGGCGGCAGATGCCCTCCAGGATGGCGTTGCGGCTCTGCGGGTCGACCGCCACCGTGGGCTCGTCAAAGAAGATGAGCTCGGGCTTGTGCGCGATACCGCAGGCGATGTTGAGGCGTCGCGCTAGGCCGCCCGAGAGCTTACCGGGGCGGAACTTGGTAAAGTCGCCCAGCCCGACAAAGTCGATGGCCTCGTCCACGAGCGCGCGGCGGCGCTTGCGGTCGTTGACGTAAAGGCTGCAGAAATAGTCGATGTTCTCGCGCACCGTGAGCTCGTCAAACACCGCCACCTGCTGCGGCACCACGCCGATGCGGCGCTTGAGGTCGTAGCGGGCGGGCGTCATGGGTTCGCCGAACAGCTCGATGGCGCCTTTGTCGTAGGCAAGCAGCTGCAGAATACAGTTGATGGACGTAGTCTTGCCCGAGCCGTTGGGGCCCAGCAGGCCAAAGATCTCGCCGGGGGCAATGCTCAGGTTAAAGTGGTCGAGCGCGATAAGATCGTCGTAGCGCTTGACGAGGTTTTCGACATGGACGATGTCTGTCATGAGTCGGCCCTTCCGTTGATTGCGGCCCGGTACGATTGCATCATCGCAGGAGCCGCCGGCGCGCGCCAGTGAGCTTTGTCACGAATGCGGGGCTTGGCCGCGTGGCCCGCCGGCGCTCCCAATTTACCGTGCGGGAGGAATGTCACGGTTGCGCGGGCGGCCCCTCTACCACACGCGACTTCGCGTACAATACCCGTATGAACAGGCTTTTCGACAAATCGATCGTGCTGGCGTGCTGTATCGCAGCCGCCACGGGCCTTGCTGTGGACGCTCGCCTGGTCGCGGCGTTTTGCCTTGGCGTTATTACCACCTCGCTGGCCGAGCTCGCGCAGAAGGATCGCACGTGCCGCACAAGCGAGGCCGCGAGCTACGCTTACATCATCGCGGCCGTCTTCGTGCCGCCGTTTGTGCCGTTTGCGCCTCTCGCCCTCTATGACATTGCGCGGCGCGTGCGCCGTGAGCACGCCTGGGTCGCGCTGGGCATTGGCTCCGCTTTTGCCCTTGCGCTCGTCGCGGACCTTCGCACCGACGCGCTCACCGCCCGAACGCTCCTGCTGACCGCCATCCTTTCGCTTGCCGCCACCTTGTTATCGCTACGTACCGCCCAGCTAGAGCGCGAGCAGCAGCGCATGCGCCGTACCCGCGACGAGCTGCAGGAACGAGCCCTCGCGCTCGAGGCATGCAACCGCGATCTTGCCGATCGCCAGGACTACGAAGTCGAGCTCGCGACGCTCGCCGAACGCGCCCGCATCGCGCGCGAGATCCACGATAACGTCGGGCACCAGCTCACGCGTGCCTCGCTGCAGACCGAGGCCCTGCGCGTCGTGCACGCCGACGAGCCCAGGGTTGCCGCCGATTTCGCCGACGTCAAACGCACGGTTGACGAGGCGCTCCAGCTTGTGCGCACTAGCGTCCATGCGCTCAACGACAACGCTGTCGACCTTTCCGTGCAGCTCGAACGCATTGTTGAAGGCGCACGCTCGGACGGCGGCCCGCAGATTGAGCTTGAAGTTTTGGCCGAGCATGCGCCCGCAAACGTCGCCAACTGCTTTGCGGCGGTCCTGCGCGAGGCGCTCTCCAACACCATGCGCCACGCTTGCGCCCAGATCGTCACTGTACGATGCATGGAGCATCCGTCGTTTTACCAGCTCATCGTTACCGACGATGGCGCGGGCGGGGTCCAAGCAAGCGGCCGCGGCGTCGCGGAGGGCATGGGG
>CABUZF010000008.1 GCA_902495985.1 uncultured Collinsella sp. | reverse complement strand
TTCGGTTTCGCATGCCAATTTGACGCACATCCATATCGCCGCGATGCCAGCCCAATCGACGACGCCGGGCTCTCAGGTCATTCGTCATCGCTATGCTCGTCAAACACGGGCCACCCAGATGGATATCGCCGTAACCGATATCGATCAAACGATTACGGATTGCTTGGTCGATGCATCGTTTGTCGAGGGACTGATCATCGCGGACTCGGCGCTCCATGAGCAACTTTTGTCGAAGGAGCATCTCGTTGAGACTGTCGACAAGCTTGGTCTGAATCGTCGCGGCGTTGTGACGGCGCGCAGGGTTGCACGATGTGCCGATGGGCTGTCGGAAAGTGGCGGCGAGTCCAAGGCGCGTGCCCTGATGATCGAGCGCGGTTGGCAGACGCCGGAGCTGCAAGTTGAGCTGTTCGACCCGGTTGAGCCGGGACGACCGTATCGCGTCGACTACTTGTGGCGCGTGGGCGACCGGCTGATTATCGGGGAGTTCGACGGATTCGTTAAAAGCGAGAAGGCGGCGGAGGAGGGCAAGCTCGCGAAGGCGCAGTTCGATGAGCGCCAGCGCGAGTCGAGGCTTTCGCTGCTTGATAACTGCAAGATCGTGCGCTTGTGCTGGGATGATCTAAGGGATCCGACAAAGCTCGATCGCAAGCTCAAGGTCGCCGGCGTGCCGCGTGCGTGCTGAGGCAGTTGCAAGGCGTTTGGCTGCACGAGCGTGGAAAATCAGACGGACGAGCGTGGAAATCTGGACGCTTGTTGAATGAGCGTGGATAATCTCCCGCTTTTGGCTCGTAAGGGGGCCCAAAGTGGGAGATTTTCCACGCTCATCTTGCGGGTGCGAAACAGCGGCGATCAGGCGCTGACGATGTGGGGTAGCGGCAGGTCGTGGGCGTCGGTGGGGACGTGGTCGACACGCTGCTCGTCAAAGGCTATGCCGATGATTTGACATGCGGGTGAGAGCATGGGCAGGTAGCGGTCATAGCAGCCGCCGCCGTAGCCCAGGCGTGCGCCGGCGCGGTCGAAGGCTACAAGCGGTACGACGATCATGTCGAGAGCTTCGGCAGGCACGATAGGGAAGCGGCTACTGTCGATGTCCGTGGCCGTGAAGGCTCGCGTGGGGTGGCCGATAAACGGAGCCGAGGACGCATCGGCAGCAGCAACTGCCCGCATGCACATGCGCTGGTCACAAGCCATGGCGTCTGTTGCCGAGAGCATGCACGGATAGGTCACGCGCCAGCTGCGTTTGGCGGCCGCTGCGGCAAACGCGGCAGGATCGACTTCGGAACCCATCGCGGCATAGACGGCAACGGTGCGTTGGCCCGCAGTGCCGCTGGACTCCATCAGCTCAACAAGCCGCGCGCAGATAGCGGCGGACTTCGCCGCCCGCACATCCAAATCAAGAGCGTCGCGCCGGGCAATCACCGCCCGCCGCAACTCAACCTTATCCATCCCGACCTCCTCGAGCAAACCTGCCAAAAAGGGACAGGTTTATTTTGGCAGGTTTTATCTGGGCAAACGCGACGGATTTACCCCAGACCGCCACAAAGGTGCCTATTCCCTTTGTGGCGGTTTGGCTCCCACTTGGCTTTGTTGCGCAACAAGGGCTGCGGCTTTGGGTTTACCTTCATGGTGGAAGAAATGAACCGAAAGGAGCCCGCCATGTTTTGTCGCTCGTGTGGTACGCCACTTGTCGACGAGGCCCTCTTTTGCCCCGTATGCGGCGCGCCCGTAGCACCCGACCAGGTCGCGGCCACGCAGCACCCCCAGCCTGCCGCGCCCGCTTCTGGGCAATACGTGCCCGTGCAACAGCCCACGCCGCGCAAGCGTTCCAAAAAGCCCCTCATCGCCCTCGCTGCGGCACTTGTCGTGGTGGCGGGCATCGGCGGCGGTGCGTTGTCCTACTTTACGCAGATCGCGACCACGCCTATCGACGAGAAGACCTTTCCGGATAGCGGCATGCGCACGCTTGTTTCGACCAAGTACGACACCAATGGCGACGGCCGTATCTCGCACGACGAGGCCAAAGCGGTTGCATCGGTCGAGCTGGATGGCGTTACGTCGACGCAGGGCTTGGGCAAGACATTCCCCAATATCGTTACAGTGGAGTCCAGCGACGACAAGCTCGTCAACCTGGACCTTTCGGGCTGTGGCGACCTTAAGACTGTCGAGCTTAACTCGGCGAGCAACGTCACCGTCGTTAACCTGGACGGTTGCGACAACATCGAGAAGCTCGACCTTTCAAATGCCGGGGAGCTCAAAAGCGTCGATCTTTCGGGCAAAAAGAAGCTCGCCACGTTGGCACTGCCGCAGGATACGAAGGTTAGCGGCATTAAGGACACGCAGCTCGAGGAGTTGTGGCTACCGGTGTACTACGAGGGTACCGACGAGGACGGTGTGCACGGCAGCACGTATGAGATTGAGCGCGACGAGGACGGCTACGTTACGGGGTATACGAGCAGCCTCAAACAGGGTGGTGGCATGGGCTACGACGTCGAGCACGACGAGTCGCATCGCATTTCGGAAATAGCGGAAGTTCGCTCGGGTGACTACGAAGATGAAAACATGTTCACGTACGACGCCGACGGAAACCTGACGCGTATCGATTGCGACGCCGCCATTGGTGACGCATCGACCTCCACAACGTTCGCCTACGATGCCGACGGCAACCTGGTCAACAAGACGACCAATGCGGGCTACGGCGAGAGCTCGAGTACGTATGTCTACGAGGGCGGTAACCTGGTGTCCGATACCGAGGTCAACCCAGGTAATCCTCGCACGGTCGTCTATTCGTACGGATATGACAGCGGCCGCGTGACGTCCTTTACGACGGACTGCCAGGGTGACACCGTGGGCACGAGGTGGACGCTCACGCTCAACTACGAGTACGACAAGGACGGAAACATTTCGCGCATCTCGCCCGTGGCCTATGACACTCACGGCAACGATTACGGTTCACTGAGTTCGTTTTCCACGGTTAATTACTCGTACAGTGGCGGCAAGCTCGACCGGATTGATTCCATGCGCGACGGGTATGCGGAGTTCTATTACGACGAGCACGGCAATCTGACGGCGGTCGACGAGTACGCCGATGGTGATTCGGACGACGAGTTTGAGTTTGAGCACGAGGTCGAGTACCAGCGTTACTTCTGTAATAAGAGCGAGAAGAATAAACCGGAGGAGTGGATTCGCCTGGATTCGAAGTACGACGTCTGCAACGGCAGCTGGGTCAACACGTCTTCGTCCCGCAAGGAGCGCTTTGTGAGCCTGTATCGACTCGACCCTCTAAAGGCGACGCTCGATCCCTTCCACAAGTAACGTCCGACCTAAACCACCACAAAGGTGCCTGGCCCCTTTGTGGTGGTTTTTGCTGAAGGGCGGGCATCTGCGGCGGTTTGTCTCGATCTATAACAGTAACTCGGCATAAATGGACCTAGATGTTACAGATTGAGACAAAGGGCCGGCGTCATCCGAAAACGTCTCGATTTGTAACATCTGGAGCTAATATTGCCGCCTAGATGTTACAGATTTAGACAAACTGGTGGGACGGGCTGAGCTGCCCCGCCCAAGCAGCGGCAAAAGAAAAGGTAGATTCTCGGGCATGTCTCAAAAATCTACCTTGGTGCCTTAGCCCAGCAGGTCGACTACGTTGAAGCCGGCGTTGCTCTTGGCGATGACGTCGCGTCCGCCAAAGACGCAGGTGGGCGACTCGGCTGCGATGCGCGTCACGTCGGCGCCGAGCGAGCGCAGCTTACCGGGCGTGGCGGCGAGCATCTGGGCGCGGCGCTCCTCGCGTGCATGTGGATCGAGCCCGGCCAGGTAGGTCGTGTTGCGGCGCTTGGTGAGCGCGTACGGCTTCACCGGCGCGTCCATGCCGCTCACGCAGCTCACGATAAAGCCCTCAAAGGCGGCCTCGTCGGGCTCAAAGCTGCCGAGCCATTCACCTGCGCGCACCACGCGCTCAATCGAGGGGTCGATTGCCGGGTCGCGGTAGGTGTAGAACGCCGCCTGGCGCTCGCCGGCTGCGCGGAATCCGCAGCCGTACGCGCCGCCCTTCACGCGAATCTCGTTCCACAGGTAATCGTAGGAGAGCGCGTTGGCAGCCACGGCCCAGGCGCCCGTCACGTCGATGCCCAGGCGACGCGGGTCGCACGCGCTTGCCGCAAAGCAGATATCGCTGGGGATGACGAAAGCCTCGTGGCGGTCGCGCGGCGTCGGCACCACGAGAGCGTCGCGGCCGGTATCGGCACCATCGCCCGCACCCAGCCCCAAGTCGCCCGCGGCGGCCCAGTACGCGTTAAAGTCCTCATCGCTGCCGGTAAAGCTCGCCAGGCAGCCGTCGGCCACAAAGATGCGGCCCGCCAGCTCGGCAAGCTTCGCGCGCAGGTCGTCCAGGCGCTCGTCAAAGTGGTCGAGCAAATCGCGCAGGAACAGGTAGAAGTCTACGCCCGAGAGCTGCTCGCGTACCACGGCCGAAGGCGAGCTGTAGCTCATCGCGCGACCGAGCGCCGCCGAGTGGCCGTTGTTGATAAAGCCCTGCTCAAGCCCAATGCGAATCTGCGTGAGCACGTCGCGCACGCGGTCGGCGTCGGCGTCTGCCAAAAGCGTGCTCGACCATACCTCGCGCGGCAGACTCGCCAGCGCGTCGATCTTCTCGGACAGAGCGCCGGCGCTCACCAGCAGGTAGGGGCGCACGCCGTCCACTTCGGGCTGCGTCATGACTTCGGTCGTAAAGCTCAAAAAGCCGAGCTTGCCAGTGAGCAAGTTGTCGAGTTCCTCGGCCGAGTGCTCGCGCGTGGGCAGCTGCTTAAACAGGCGGCAGAGTAGCGTCACATAGGGCAGGTCCTCAAACGCGACGCAGCTCAGGTCGAAATACTGCATGGCGTAGGCCAGACGGTTGGTGGGGATGCCGTGGCGCAGGCAGGGGATGGGCACGGTCGTGTCCACGATCAGTGGCGGCTCGGGGCGCGCCTCGCCAATGTCGGACACGCGCAGGCGCGGCAGCGTGGCCTTGGCCTCGGGTGTGTCTTCCGCCTCCTGCGCGGCACGCAGCGCGGCCGTGCGCTCGACCACGTCGGTCAGCTCGGCATCGGTCATGGCATCGCGCTTGGCTGCCAGCTCGGCGGCCTCGGCACCCTCCGAACCCTCGGCGGCGTCCACCGGCACCAGCTCGACCAGTGCCATGTGGTCGTTTTCCAGCACCAGCTCGCGCAGCAGGTCCTCAAAATAGCTGCCGTCCAGCTCGCTACGCAGCTCCTCGTACACCGGGCCGTACTTGAGCGCCAGCGTCGCGGCGTCGTCATCGTAGAGCCAGGTGCTCAGCGCGTCGCACGCAATGGCCACGCCGTCGGCGATGCCATAGTCACGCTGGCGCAGGTCGTACTCGTTGCTGCTGATGATGGCTTCCAGACGCTCGCGCGGAACTCCGTGCTCGCACAGGTCGCGGCAGGCGTCCTGGAACACGCGACGCAGCTCGCGCGCCACACCGGGCTGTGCGTTTTGCAGCATGATGAGCTCGTAGGGCTGCAGGCTCTCGGCCGCGGTGTAGCTCACCACGTTGCCGCCCAGGCCGGCGGCCAGAATGGCCTTCTTAACCGGCGCTTCGTTGGAGCCCAGCAGCGCCTCGAACAGGATATCCGCCGCGATCGTGCGCTTGCGGTCGAGCGCGCTGCCCAGCACAAGGCCCAGGCCCACCAGGGCGTTCTCGGGTGTGGTGGCCATCTCGATGCGCTTGTACTCGCAGGTCACGGGCGCCTGCGCGTCCAACGGATTGGGCGCCAGCGTGGACGGGTCCTCGCCGGCGGCAACGGCAGCGTCCATGCGGCGGCTCGCGGCACTCGGCTGCGACAGATAGCGCTCGTCCAAAAAGGCCAGTGCGCGGTCCACGTCCAGGTCGCCGTAGAGCGTGATGTAGGAGTTGGAGGGATTGTAGTGTCGCGCGTGCGTGTCCAGGAACTGCTCGTAGGTGAGCGCGGGAATCGCGCGCGGGTCGCCGCCGCTCTCGTGCGCATAGGCGGTGTCGGGATAGAGCGCGGCGTTGACGGCGTCATCCAGCACGCTCATGGGATCGGACAGCGCGCCCTTCATCTCGTTGAACACCACGCCGTTATAACGCAGCGTGCCCTCGTGCAGGCTCGCGGCGCTGCTGTCGCCCTCGCCCTCGGCGCTCTCTGGCAGATCCAGCTCGTAGTGCCAGCCCTCCTGCTCAAAAATGGTGGGCTTGGTATAGATGGCCGGGTTGAACACCGCGTCCAGGTACACGTCCATCAGGTTGTACAGGTCCTGCTCGTTGGTGGTGGCAACGGGGTAGATGGTCTTGTCGGGGTAGGTCATGGCGTTGAGGAACGTCTGCATGGAGCTCTTGATCAGGTCGACAAACGGCTCCTTGACGGGAAACTTGGCCGATCCGCACAGCACCGAGTGCTCAAGAATATGGAACACGCCGGTGGAATCGGCCGGCGGCGTCTTAAAGCCAATGGCAAAGGCCTTGTTTTCGTCGTCGCACGCCAGGTACAGCAGACGAGCGCCCGAGGCAGTGTGTCGCAGCACGTAAGCGTCCGAGTCGAGCTCGGGCACGGTCTCGCGGCGCTCGACGGCAAAGCCGTGGCAGGTAGTGCCGGGCACCAGCAGTGCAGCGGCTGCGGCGCGCGGGTCGGTTGAGGTGGTGGGCATATGCAGTCTCCTTTGACGCCCCAGCGGGGGCGAATCGAGTCGAATCCTCGAGAGTATACCCATATGGGGCCGCGACCCTGCGGCGAACTGGAGACGATGCCAGCGGATTGGGCGAAGGGCTCGCGTGCCCGCCGCACGAGCGTGGAAAATTGGACACTCGCCAAACGAGAGTGGATATTCGGACGGACGAGCGAGGATTTCCGGATACCTATCGAACGAGAGTGGATATTTGGACGGAATTTGCCGCAAAAGCCCCAAAAACCGTCCAAATATCCACTCTCGATATCCGACCGTCCGAAAATCCTCGCTCGTCCATCACTCGCGTATCTCTCGTCCCTCATTCGTCTCTAATATGAGAGATGACAGGAAGATGAGAGAAAAATATGAGAGATAACTGAGCAGCAAAGAGACAGGCAATCATGGTATTGTCTCAATACCGATTGTTCTACCAGCAAAAATATGTATAAATGAAGCAAATGGTAGACATTCCATCTCTATCTATCTCTTATCTCTAAGCCGAGAGATAGAGAGATAAATGAGAGATAATTACGAGAGATAACTGAGAGACGAGGGAAATCTATCCGCGGCATTCTCCGCAGGACCGAGCGAAAGGACGTGCAGATGAACGAAAACGAGCTGACCGGTCTGCTTGAGTCTTTAAGGCGTATGGGCTCGGATGATCTTAACGTCGAAGTGAAGGAGAGCGCCACGACGCTTTCCCGCGACGTATGGGAAACGGTGAGCGCATTCGCGAACACTGCCGGCGGAATCATCGTGCTCGGAGTGAGTGAGCGCGCAGGTTTTGTCCCGGTTGAGAACTTCGAGACCGAGAAAGTGCTCAACCAATTTGTGTCAGGCATGGGTGATGCGGGCGGTCGAGGAAAGCTGGCCAATCCGCCTAAATACACGATCGAGCGAGTGGAGCTTCAGGGCGTCATCGTTCTCGTCATTACGATTGAGGAGCTCGATCCGTCGAGCAAGCCCTGCTATGTCATAGAGCGGGGCGCCCAGGGCGGCAGCTACAAGCGCATCGATGACAAAGATGTGCCGCTTTCATCGACTGAGGTGCTCGCATTGGCGTCATACGGTCGAGCGACTCCGAGCGATCGCGACGCGGTGGCGGGTGCGGGCGCGGACAATCTCGACGAGACGCTGGTCGACCGTACGATAGATCGGGCTTTCTCGTTGACGCCCCGGGCAATGCGCGGCGCGCCGGACAAACAAACGAAGCTGGAGCGCCTAAATATCCTTGATTCCCAGGGCAATGTCACCAAGGCTGGACTCCTAGTTGTGGGCACCTACCCTCAGCAGTTCTATCCCAAGCTCTTCATTGACGTGGCTGTCCATGCGGGAACTCAGAAGGGCATGGCGGGGTCGCTGAGGTTCATGGACCGCACAATCTGTGAGGGAACGTTGGGCGAGATGATCTCGGATGCTGTCGCGGCCGTCGCCAAGAATTTGCGGCGAACCTCGACCGTCCAAGGTGTCTCGCGTGTCGACTCGCTGGAGATTCCCGAGGAGGTTCTGCGCGAGGCAATCGCCAACGCCGTAATCCATCGAGAATACGGGGATCGGTTCTGTGGACAATCGATTGCCGTCGACGTCTTTGACAATCGTGTCGAGGTGACGAATCCTGGCGGCCTTTACGGGGGAAAGACTCGCGAGAACTTGTTTGACGGCAGCTCCCGATGCCGTAACGCGACGCTCGTGAAACTCATGTCGATTGTCCCGCTGCCGGATGGCGCAGGTTCGCCGGCTGAGGGCAATGGCTCGGGCATCCCGATGATGATCGATGCCATGCGCGCGCATGGTCTGGCCGAGCCCCTGTTCTGCCCGGGGCTCGATCGGTTCAAGGTCGTACTTTACCGTTCAAAGATCGAGCCGGTCGATCATGGCGGGGGCTTAATTGTGACGGCACTCAAACACTACGGCGAGCTGGGGACGCGTGAGCTGGCAGAACGCACGGGGCTTACAATTTCCCAGGTTAGGTCGCGCGTCAACGCGCTCATTGCTCAAGGCGAGCTTGAGCCCACGGCGCCGGCGACGAGCCGCAACCGCAAGTATCGACTGTCAGAGCGCGTGGAATAAATGCGCTAGTGGACGAGGCGACCCAATAATCGACTCTCGATTGGCGCCCACTAAGGTAAAGCGGTTGTTGCCCAGTCGACGGTGATGCTAAAGACTCGGCTTACGCCGGCATGGCCCCGAACCCGTCCATCAAGAACAGCCTAAGAACCAGCTTGATGACATATCCCGGTTTGACTTCAGCCGTGCCAAAGACGCTGCGTTCGGCGAGCTCGCTGCAGTATGCGTAGATATCGCGGATAAGGTCCGCGCCCGAAAGCGTAAACATGTAGCCTGCGTCCGAAAGCGCATTGGGCGCGGCGGGCAACTTGGCCATGTGGCAGAACGTTTGCAGGTCGGGCGCCATAACATTCTGGTAGTCGAGGTGGCCGCTGGTATCCTGTGCGGCAAGCTCCAATTGGCGCGCAAAATCCAGCGCCGCCGCTAACACAAAGCTCGGCGTAGGCGCATTGACGTCCTGGGTGGTCGCCACAAGCCTGCCCGCCGCCTGCGTGATAAGCCAGGCGACCTCGCGCTGGCAGCGCACGGCCTTGCGCGTAACCGGCTTGATGGACGAAGAAGAAACGCTCCCCTTAGGTGGATTCGAAGCAGCCATAAGGCCCTCCCATGAACGACCCGGTCCAACAAGCCCGGATGAAACACGTGCTACATCAGTATACAGGGAAGTGGGGTAGCGGGGTACAAGCGCGCCAGCGGCAAACCGAGAGCATCAACGATGTGCCGATCGCGGAATGAGATCTCGTAATAATTGACTCTCGGCCATATTATTGAGGGGCATAACTCGCGTTCGTATGGTTGTAGGTGCTGGCGATGAACGACATTGACCTTGCTGTTCCGTTGATGGATGGACCAAGCTATGACCGCGCCTGCAGTCTCGTGCCTTCCGAATACGTTGAGGCATGGGAGTGGTTTCTGGGTGAGGAACAGCGCGGCGGCGTTTGGACCAGCCTTCCGCACCACACCAAGGAAGATAGCCCTCAGTATCAGTATCGTTTGAGAATTGGCTCGGACTTCTTTCCCGTAACGCGGGATTCAGGGATCTTCTGGCCGGGCCAGGATCGGGTGAAGCAAGATCCCAATAAGATCTTTGCGCTTTCGGTCCATAACTCTAAAAAGAGCTTCTACACCGATGTACCTCCGCTCTATTTGGACGATGGTACGTGGGTCATTAAGTATTCGGTCCAAGCGCCAGGCGCCGTTGGTTCTCGAGACCAGAATTACAACAGTAAAATGCTCAACTGCATGGAATGTGGCGTTCCAGTCGGAGTCATATTTGCAACCGAGGTGGGCTACAAGGTGCTCGGCCTTGCGTTTGTTGAACGGTTCGAGCCCGAAAACGGATGGTTTGTTCTGCACGGTCCTGTTCATAAAGGCGGACCGGACCCCCGTTTTGCGCCCGACATGAGCTATCTGAAGCACATGCCCGTCGATATTGAGTTTGCCGGACAGGGTACGACCGACGACGAAAAGGTCCGCTATGCGTTAAGGCGCGAGCGATTGGGGCAGCAATGGTTCCGCAAGCAGCTCGTTGCCGCCTATGATGGCCGTTGCGCGGTGTCGGACTGCGGCGTCAGCGAAGCTCTGGAGGCTGCACATATCGAGAATTACTCGGGACCCAAATCGCAGGTTGCCAGCAACGGCATTCTGCTTCGGCGCGACTTACATGCTTTATTCGATGCTCATCTGATTTCGTTTGAGCCTGTTTGCGGCGAATATCGGCTGTGCGGATCGTACCTGCTGGATAAGACCGGCTACGCTTCCTTTGCGGGTGCGACGCTAAGGCAGCCGAATGAGCGTCAGTGGCGACCCAATGCGGTGTTTCTTGAGGCCCATCGCATTGAGTTCGATCGCTCGGAAAAGAAGCGTGAAAAGGCGGGGCTTCTGCCGTATTAGCGTATTTGGCTTTGGCATTCTTTGACGATCGTGTTGTTTGATCGGATCGCGTGGCGATGCAATCTCGCGCATGCCCGCCGGTGCATGCTCTTCCTGTTTTGTATAGCGAGAGGGGAGCGTGTATGAGCTGGCGAGGCGATATTGTGATGGGGAAGTACGGAAAACTGCCGTGTGCCCTTATAGACAACAATATGTTTCCGAGCGTAGAGGTTGATTGCGGGTCGTTTGTCGTCACCTGCCCTTGCTGCGGCTCGCAAATACCGTGTCTCGACATTCGGTTCATCGATGCGCGCGACAGGTTCAGCGACGAAGTGAGAAAACAGACAGGCGTTCATATGCCGGTGTATCCGGAGAAATGCCCCGTTTGTGGCCTCGATATCGTGTACGACGCCGGCGACGAGGGATAGGTGATGCGGAGGAGCTGACTGTGAAGGCCTCTCCGTCCCTACAAATAAATCCCCTCACCGAGCTGCTTGTGGAACTCGGCGTGATGGTCGCGTGCCCAGGTAAAGAGCGCCTGGTCAAAGTCGGTACGCGTGGCCGGGACGCCAAAGACGCCGGCAACTTCGACGCGTATAAACTCCAGTGCCGGCAGCTTGTTGATGGCAGTGAGGGCAAACGGGGACGAGGGCTCCTCGAACAGATAGCGGCTGCCTTGCAGCGCGTCGCAACTGGTGCACGTGTTGCCGAGCGACGGGGCTTTGGAGGCTCGCGCGCCTACGGGCTTGTAGCCGCAGCGCTTATGAAGGTAGTCGCGGATCTCGCCCGGCACGCAGCCAAGAGCGGGCACGATGGCGAGTGCGTTGGCGTTGGCCGTGTCGATGGCAATGTGCCCGGCTTCGTTGGGCGCGTGCGCGATGGCGATGCTCTCGTCGTTATCGGCTCGATAGGGAATGCCGAAGGCCGCGACCGAGGTCTCTTTGTGACACTTCCAGCACTCGCGCTTGCCCAGTACTAGATATATATACGGCGCAGAGGGGTCGGATCGGTCAATACCGGGCAGCCACTCGGCAAAGGGCTCGGGGTTGACGCCGCTGGGTACATACCAGATTTTCTTGGTCCGGTCCCATTTGGCGCCCAACGCCTTGGCTTCTTCTTTGTGCGAAAAGGGAACATCGAGCTCGGTGCGCATGGTGGCTCCTTGGTGCTGCAGGTGTAAGTGGCTCAAGGATACCGCAGGGCGCAGACATCGTGGCGTTTTGCCGAGAAGCTGTGGTGCGGACTGATTGGTTATACCGATGGATAGATCGGCAAGTAGATGGTCGGCTTTTGGCCAGTTGGGCGGTTGGAGCTGCCAGCGGATTTGGCGACATAAAACAAAACAGCCCAGAGGGCATAGCCTCTGAGCTGCGAACATTTGGTGGGCGTTAGAAGATTTGAACTTCTGACCTCTTCCGTGTCAGGGAAGCGCTCTCCCCCTGAGCTAAACGCCCGATCAAGGGTGCGCAAGCGCGCAAGGGATAATATAACGGAGCCTGAACTCGGTGGCAAGAACATTTTTAAAAATCGCTTACATTGTGGAATTCGGGGGCTTCGTCATATCCATTTTAAAAGAGCCTGCTGCCGCGATTTGGCTGTCGCATAATGCAAGGCCATTGCGGTATCGAGCTATGGAAAGACACCTGCGGAATTGTCCTACCGATAAGCGGACAAGCCTCCAGCTGGTGACTTCGCCGTGGTAAGGTAAGCCGAATTGTTTCCAGGCTGTTTCGGGGGAGTGGAATGAGCAAAGAGTGTGTCGAGCAGGTCGAAGGCGCAGGGGCTTCGGTGCCGATGACCGATATATCGAACATTGATGTGCCCGAGGGCACCGACGAGCTCAGCCGCAACACCCGTCGCGCCTGGCGCGAGCGCCTTAACGATGCGTCGTCGCGCAAGATGATCACGGGCGTCTTGGCTACGCTGGTGGGCGGTTCGTTTTGGGGCTTCTCGGGCACCAGCGCGAGCTTTCTGTTCGATACCTACCACGTCGACACCTTGTGGCTTATGAGCGTGCGTCAGATTCTCGCCGGTCTACTCTTTATGGCCGTGGTTGTTACGCGCGACCGCGAGCGCCTGGTCAAGCTCTGGACCACACCCGCCGATCGCAAGCAGCTGCTGCTCTTTACCGCTTTTGGCCTGCTGTTCAACCAGTTTTGCTATCTTTCGGCCGTGCGCCTGACGAACGCCGGAACCGCGACGGTGCTCCAGTGCCTGCAGCTCGTTATCATCATGGGCTACACCTGCGTGATCGATCGCCGCATGCCGCGTACTCGCGAAGTCATCGGCATTGGCCTGGCTCTGGGTGGAACCTTTTTAATCGCCACCGGCGGCGACCCCACCAGCCTGAATATCTCGCCGCTTGGCCTGGCAGCAGGTCTTATGTGTGCGGTCAGCGCCGCGTGTATGGCGGTGATTCCCGCCAAGATCCTGCCCGAATACGGCAGCCCCATCGTCACGGGCTCGGCAATGCTCACGGCGGGCGTGATCTCATGTGTCTTCGTGCAGCCCTGGGCGCATGTGCCGGCACTCGACGCTGCCGGCGTCGAGGCGCTCGCGGTGTTCGTGGTTATCGGCTCGTTTTTTGCTTACATGCTCTATATGCAGGGCGTTAAGGACATCGGCTCGGTGCGTGCGAGTCTCATCGGAACCGTGGAGCCCGTCTCGGCGACCATCACCAGCGCCGTTATGCTGGGCACGGTGTTTTTGCCGACCGACCTTATCGGCTTTGCCATGATCATCGTGATGATGTTCCTCACGGTGTAGCTGGCACCGCTGCCAAGACGGAAAAGGTGTTGTGCCGCATTTTCGCCAATTGATGTCCGTGTCTGGAGTTTAGCTGTCGATGCTCAAAATGCCATAAACTAGTAACGTTATGGACTTTTTCATTGCGACTCAATTGCGAGGATTTCTTTATGGCTGGTAATCACTTTAAGGGCAGCGATAGCGGCCGTCCTGCAGTTCCGCCGCGTCCGAACGGGGCTGGTAAGGCCGGCACGCCGGGCGGCGCTGGACAGGGCGGTTCCGGTAAGCGCGTGTCCCCGGGCGAGACAGCGATGTTTACCGCTCTGTACGAGCAGTCTCAAAAGGCAAAAAAGACCGGCCGTGCAAGAGGGAATGTCTTTGCGGGCGGTGCAACCTCCACGTCGCAGCCGAGCGGGGCTCCTTCGGTACCCGCGAACAACGCAGGTGCTGCCAACGCCGCGAATGCCGCCGGCAACGTTAATGCCGACAAGGCCGCCAACAATACTCCCTCTGCCGGTGGCGCGGGGCTTACGGGTAACCTTGGCACGATTTACACCGGCGCCTCCGAGACTGGCACGTTCGCCCGCCTGGATGATAGCGGTGCCGAGTTTGCGGGCTCGGGTTCCAAGGAAGATTATTACGATTTTGGCTTGAACTACGGTAGCGACGCTTCGTCGAGTTCGACCTCTGACGGTCTGGTCCGTCATCGCCATCGCAAGGGCGAGCGCAAAAAGCGTCACACCGGCGCCATTATTGCCGTTGTAGTCGCGGTGCTTCTCGTTGCGCTTGGCGCAAGCGGCTTTATGCTGCTTAACTCGGCAAAGACCGTAAAGAGCGAAGCGAAGGAGGCTGTCGAGATCGTCGGTGGCCTTAAGGACAAGGTCACGTCGGGCGATTTTTCGACGCTGCCTGACGACGCGAAGAAGATCGATGAGCTCTGTAACAGCATGAAGGCGGAGACCTCGAGCCCGCTGTGGGCGGCGGCTTCGTTTATCCCGGTGTATGGCAGCGATATCAATGCGGCCCGCACCATGATTGACGCCCTGTCCGATGTCTCGAGCAATGCGCTGGTTCCCATGGCCGATAACCTTTCGCAGGCTACGCCCGGCAAGCTGTTCCAGGACGGCATGATTAACGTGTCCGCGCTGCAGGCGGTCGCCGATTCGCTTTCCAGCAGCTCGAAGGTGTTCAAGAGCGCCAACGAGAAGGTCCAGGGCATTGGCGATACTCATATTTCCCAGGTGACCGAGCTGGTCGATAAGGCCAAGGACGGCTTTGCCACCCTCAACGGCGCGGTTGACGCGGCGGAGAAGGTCGCCCCCGTCCTTCCCCAGATGCTCGGCGCCAACGGCCAGACGCGCAACTACCTTATGTACGCCATGAACAACGTCGAGATTCGTGCTTGCGGCGGCTTTGGCGGTTCGCAGGGCCTGATTTCGGTCACTGACGGCCAGATGTCGATTGGCGAGTTTGTTCCCCGCATTGGACTCAGCGAGGATGAGGCAGTCGAGAGCGTCGACGAAGAGGATGAGGCGCTGTTCGGCAACCACAGTAACCTGTACAACTCGGGCAATACCTATTCGCCTGATTGGCCCCGCAACTCGCAGCGTGTCGCCGCGCTGTGGAAGTCCCAGTATGGACAGGACGTTGATGGCGTCATCGGTATCGACCCGGTGTTCCTGCAGTATCTGCTGGGCCTGGTCGGTAATGTCTCGCTGCCCGACGGAACGGTTGTCGACGGCACCAACGCCGCAAAGGTCCTCATGCACGATGTGTACTGGAACTATCCGGTCGAGGAGTCGGACGGCATCTTTGCATCCGTCGCCAGCGCTGCCTTCGACAAGATCCTTGGCGGTATCGGCGATGTCGATGTTACGAAGCTTGTCAGCGCCGTTGAGCGCGGTGCCGAAGAGGGCCGCCTGATCGCGTGGATGAGAAACGATGATGAGCAGAATGCCATCAAAGAGACGGGCATTGACGCTTCGCTGCCCGATCCGGATGACCCGAGCGCCGATCCTGTTGCCGGCGTTTACTTTAACAACCTGAGCTTCTCCAAGCTCGACTGGTACCTGAACGCCGATACGCAGATTGGTCAGGGCGTGAAGAACGGTGACGGCACGTGCTCCTATCGCATCACCGTTACCCTGACGAACATCATGACGCAGGAGGAGGCTGGCAAGCTGCCCGACTACGTTGCGGCGAGCGCACCCGATGCCGCGCGTGACGACGAGCGTCTGAATGTCTCGTTGTTTGCCCCGACGGGCGGCAACATTACTGATCTGACCGTCGAGGGCACCCAGTTTGGTCTTGGCGCCGCTACGTGGCATGGAATCCCCTTCTATTCGGGCACCGTTGACCTGCATGCTGGCGAGACGACGACGATCACGTATACGCTGACCACGTCGGCCGAGGCGGGGGACAAGCCGCTTACGCTGCGTCAGACTCCTACATGCCAGGCGGCTCGCGACAGCGCGTCGGCGTAGGGTTTTTCTGGTAGCGCAGATAATCGAGTACCATTTTGGGGCGGACAGGCAATCTGTTCGCCCCTATTTTGTAAGGAGAGCGCATGAAGTACTTTGGCACCGACGGCTTTCGTGGTGAGGCCAACGTTGGGCTGACGGTAGAGCACGCTTATAAGATTGGCCGTTTTGTGGGTTGGTATTACGGTGCCAACCGCGAGCGCAAGGCACGCGTGATCGTGGGCAAGGACACGCGTCGCT